>JAJDCM010000145.1 GCA_029260825.1 Planctomycetota bacterium
CCTGCAAGCCTCTCTTCGCGGTTTCCCAGACCTCAAGAGAGGAGGCGTCAAAAGAAAGCTGAATGGGAGGAAGCGATTCCGGGAGTCCACAGGATTTGTCCTTGGGAGCTTCTCCTGGCCTGGCGTGTTTGACAGCCAAGGTGAGATCCTTCAAGTTGGACTCCATGGCTTTCTTGATCCACGCTTTCTCGGTGGCAGATTCCGCAGCGCGGACAATGAGCCTTACCTGAGACCTGGAAAGCTCACCTTTCCAGAACCGATGATCGATTTCCGTGAGCTTTTTCAAGCATCGCCCGGCCTGAAGAAGCTCATAGACTTTGGACTTGCTGATGTTGAGATTTGTCCTGGCATAGTGAGCGGTGCAGGAGTAACCGAGTTGGAGAATGATCGTTTGGCATTATCGAGAAATAATGAGTAATATTTTATAATGGCCGGATCACCCTCGATGGGCGCTGCTCTTTGACGTCCACCGTCGCCGTGGGACTCTCTTCGCCTGAAAACGGATATCTTTTCTTGTAGAACCAGGAAGAGTAGCCAGCCCCCTCATGCTTAAAGCCGGAGGCTGTAGGGAGCAGGCGGTAAGAGTTGTGTGAAAGACTCAATTCCAGGGATCATTCCCATTCTTCTTGTGTTCGAGCCACTTCCCACAACACCTCCTTCGTAGTCACGCTTGTTCGAGGACTATCTAGACTCCTTGCCAGAAGCGGCCTGGAACAATTCTCGCTCAAACTCATGAATAATCCGGGCTAGTTACCCACACGAAAGTCGGAAGACCAGGAAATAGATGCGTTCTTGCTACTGGATCCGCCCCAAGACCTAAAAAGGGCATGCTGCGCACCTCACGACGCAAGCAAAGTCCGCTCGATAACCCAGTAAATTCCCGCAAGAGCGATGAGGGCGGATGCCGGAATGATGACCCGAGACCGATACCAAGCTTTACCGCGAAACCATCCCACACCGAGGAACGCCAATCCGATCACCGTGAGCTGCCCGAGCTCAACTCCCACGTTGAAACCGATCAACCCGGCAACAAACTCCCCCGAAGGAAGCCCCAGCTCGGATAAAACTCCGGCAAAACCAAGCCCGTGCAAGAGACCAAAGGTAAAGACAACGGTCGGTCGCCAGGGCTTGAGCTCGACGGTGAAGATATTCTCGATGGCAACGTAAGCAATCGAAAGCGCAATCAGGGGCTCAACAATCGAGGATGGAAGAGACACGACACCGTACATGGAAAGCCCAAGAGTCACCGAATGAGCAATCGTAAAGGCCGTTACCTGCCACAACAGAGGCTTCAGCTTGAGGCCGAGAAAGAATAGCCCAAGAACAAAAAGGATGTGGTCCAGCCCCTTTGGCAAGATGTGCTCGAAGCCAAGAACCACAAAGTCAAAGACGGACCGTAGCCAGCTCCTTTTCGCCCGAGGCCGATCCAGAAGGAATGGGTCACTCCGATCGGAAACCTGAAGAATCTGACGCTCCGACTCCTCCCCCTCACGAGAGAGCGACAAGGTCACAACTCCGAAGCTCCGAGATGCCCAGAAGACAAAAGACCGGGCGCCCTCCGGCATCACACCCTCGAGACGCACAAGCTTTCCGGGTGAGGGGCCCGGCTCCTCAGACCCCCATCGCCCCTCCCCAAGATTTGGTAATGCAACCTCGTGCCTTACAATTTCCCCATCAAATCGAAGCTTGATTCGAACCTGAAACATCCGGCGAAGAGCTTGTAGACGGGCTTCCCGGGCAATCTCGGCCATGAGCCCAAGACGCAAAAGATCCTCTTCTTCGACATGGCCTGGCTTCACATCCAGCAGGAAGGCATCAGCATCCCACTCAACATCCAGTCGGTAAGTCCCATCCTCCATGAAGACCACGGAGAAGGATGAGAAGTCGACATCGTGACAGTGGCCCGGGCGGACCCAAAAAACTCCGCCAATCACCATCGCCAAAAAGAGGATTCGACCAGGTAGCGAATTTGTCAGACGACCCACTAGAGGCGACTCATCACAAGGACCGCGATGATAATGAGCACGTACATCAAGAGTCGAAGCTTGCCGCCCTTGGATAGCTGGACCTTCATTTGCGCCCTCCGTTCACTCTACCTGCACTCGAAAAATCGTTACTCCCGCACGTGGATGCCCACTCCGGCAAAACGAAGCCAGAAAAATCCGATCCGATCGGACTTCCAGGAGGCAAGCCCGCTGGGCCTCGTCCCGGCTTGACACCACCCATCTCTCGAGAGAAGAAGCGATGAATCCGGGCCTGGGTGAAGGTCACATGAAAGCGTCCTTCGGGAGAGGTGACCGGAAAGCGCTCGAGCCTCTTTCGCAACATCCGGATAGATTCCTCCACCCGCATGCGCACTCCCGGCGAAGCTGACGGGTCAATCGCCAGATCCAGAAGCCGATGGAGAAGCACTCCCTGAACCTCGAATGCGATCTCCTGCAGCCTCGGCGTCTGCTGTCCGGCAACAAATGTGCGCTCGATCGTCCGCTGGAGCATCTCGCTGAGACCCAGAAATTTTCCGTCCCGACGATGAAAGTCCACAAGACGACCACAACGATCTGGGTGGAGCAGGAAGCGAAACACGAGATCCGCCGCCGTAGTTGCGGCTCCCAAGCTGTCAAACCCGGGTGCGGTCGAAGAAGCAAACATCTCCCGGTTCCGACTCGAGCCCGAAGGACGCGGAACTAGCAGAGTAAGAATCGACTCCGGAAGATCCAGGGCTTTGGCCTCGACACAATCCAGCAGCACCTCCAAGCCTCGCCGCTGAGCTTCACCGGAAACAGGGATTGCCTGCTGCTGGCCGTCGCCTCGAAGAGTGTAGGAGTAGCTCATCCCTCCGATGACTTTGGCCGCAGCCTCAACTTGATAGCGATGATAAAAATAGACCGGAGCGAGGATCTCTTGCAACGTCGCCAGCGGTTCGCCTTTTTGGATGCACCGCTCACCAAACCGAGCCAACGCAACCTCTCGCACCTTCAGGCAATGAGCAAGCTCTTCAACTGGATCGGACCCGTTGTCCCAGAGACTTGCAAGGGGATGGCAGCTCCCCATCGGCCGGGCGTCCGCATCCGTCAAGAACACGAGCCCCTCATCGATACCCTCCTGAATCAGTTTCAAAAGAGCAGGCGCCTCCTCGACACCGGGAGCAAACTCGCTGTAGGCGTAGCGAACGGAAAAAACATCCCAAGCGCCGACCCCGACTCCATACACCGAAGAGAAATCGAGCTCCCCTTTTTCGCTCAGTCCGACCCGCGGTGCAGGATAGTCCATGACCGAGGCTCGATCGCCATACGTACTTGCGGCAAAGTTGTGATTGAACCCAAGAGTATGCCCCACCTCGTGAGCCGCGAGCTGGCGAATCCTTGCAAGAGCAAGTTCCACCGGATCTCCAGCCTCTCCGGTGCCGGTGAGGTCCGTCCCGGATAGCCCTTCGAAGATCTTTCGGTCTTGCCGAACCCGAAGCGACCCGAGGCTCACATGCCCCTTGATCTGCTCTCCCGTCCGAGGATCCACAACCCCTCCCCCGTACGACCAGCCCCGGGTCGAGCGATGCACCCATTGAATCACGTTGTATCGAACATCAAGGGGATGGGCATTCGCCGGCAACACCTTCACCTGAAAAGCATCGATGAAACCCGCCGCCTCAAAAGCCCTGGACCACCAACGAGCTCCCTCCAGGAGAGCCGACCGGACAGGCTCCGGAGCACCCGGATCAACGTAGTACACGATGGGTTTCAAGACTCGAGACGGCGCGGCACCTTCGTTGACCTTCTTCAGCCGCATCCGCACCACGTAACTCTTCTCGATCGGTGCATCAAGAGGAGCCCCGTAGTCGAGAAAGCTCACCCCGAATGAACCTGCTCGCGGATCAAAACGCCGCGGATGATAATCCCGGTCGGGTAACCGAATCAACGAATGATGCTGGGTAAATGAAACGGCCCGCGGGTCGGGAGAGGTGGAGCGTAAGTTGGATCCGGGATCCTTTCCTGCATAGGTGAGCAACGCCTCAAGTTCAACATTGTGAGGAAAGACATGACACCCGGAGAAGTCCACGCCGCTTCTTGAATCGTCAATGGAGTACGTGCCTTCGCCAAGCGATTTCAACTTGTTCGAAATGCCGTGGGCGTCTCGAACGAGAAACGAAGTCAGCTCGATCAACAGCTCGCCCGACTCGCCCCGTGCCCGAATGGGAGCCCCCCACAACACCGATGTGGCAAACGAATCCCGGGCGGCTCGAACTTCTTCCGGACGATCACTCAGCGCTCGATATCTAAGATTCGGCTCTTCAAAAAAGATCTTCCCTCCGACTCGCCGAACCGAGAGCAGTCGAGTTTTACCAAGCTGACCCCGATCCAATCCCACCGGGTTCGAGCCCAGTCCTGTGGTGAGACCTTCAACATAGAGGAGTTCCGAAACGACACCCGTGTCCGGATTCGCCGCCGGCAGCTCCAACCAGATCTTCCCCTGATCCTTGTCGAGATACAGGGTAAGAAACCCGGAAACCCGCGAGAGACCTGCTGTGATCTCAGAGATCGTAGCGGGCGCCTTTTCCTCTTCCGGGAGAACGGGGGAGCCAAGACACGAAACAAGAAGCAGCAGAACCAGACCTGAAATCCACCATCGAGTCATGACGCGGAAACTCCTTTGCGGCTTCTGACATGGAAATGGAGGGGGCACGAACAGTCTACAGGACGACGACCCAAGGATACACACCTTAGGAAGTCACGAGAGTAAGGAAATCATGAATGAAGGGGAAAGCACGCACGAAGGGGAAAGCACGCCCTACGAGAAAGCACCTGAGCGAATCAGAGATTGGCCCTTCGAACACACCTTGAGCCTGCCCTGTTCATGAGGCGGGTGCAACCCGCCGAAGCTCGAAGAGCGAAGGCGGGCTACCGCACGTGAACCACGACTCCGTTGCTTACTGACAACCCGGTCGTGCTCGAGGACTCGCCGTCCATGATCAGAGCCTGGAAAGTCAGGCTTCCATCGTAGCCAATCCCCTGGTTCCTGGTAGCGGTCAGAGGCGCTTGCGGCACCCGTCGCAGAGACTCTCCAAGAACGCCCTCATAACCCAGAGTGTTCAGGATAAAGAGAGGTGCGCCTCCATTGAGAGGAATCGACCCTACCATGGAGCCAAGATCGAGGGGAAGCGTTTCGACCTGCGCAAGTCGAGGGACGTAGGAAAAGCCATACAAGGCATATCCGGCCTTTAGAAGCGAGGGAGGAGCATCGATTCGGAGCGAGAAGGAATCGCTTCGATCAACCGTCAACTCACGAAGAGCGTCCCCTGCGGACTCATTGATGAAGAGAACTTCTACCGGTGGCCCGACCGCGGTGTTGACGTTACCGGCAAGAGCGGTTTCGACCGCACCTTGTCTTGGTTCGACCAGGTGCAAGGTTTGATTCACGGGCACATTCGAGAAGAACTGGATCAATCCGGAGGGCCAACGAACTTCGATCTCGTCCACGATCGTCGCGGTTGCCATGCCAAAGTGAACCTCTTTCGCTTCCGCGCAAAGGTAGCTGCTTCCCGCGATTACCTCTCGCATCTGATGGATCGCACCGACCCGAGCATAGACTCGAGCCCCGATCGCATCCCGATTGGATTCAGTCCCTCGCAGGCGGAGTTTCAGCCAGTTCCCGAGAGAAGTCCCATCATTTCTGTAGAGACGGCTGGTCCCGGTGGTGTTGGTAACGTAGAGATCGAGAAAGCCGTCGTCATCGTAATCGGCAACCGCAGAACCAAACGTAAAGTCGGCATCCTCCAGGCCAGAACCGATCGTTCCGTCAATGAAGCTCCCGCTTCCGTCATTGAGGTAGATCCGATCCGTATCGTTGGTGTGCATGGCGGCAACGAAAAGATCCAGGTCCATATCATTGTCTGCGTCGAAGAAGTTCGCCCCCCAGCTCACCTCGTACATGGCAACCCCGACCAGGCTCGCAACCTCTGTAAAGGTTCCGTCTCCATTGTTTCTTCCCAGGAGATTCCCGGGCATCCCTCCAACAGGCGCCGGGGTATTGGTCGTGTAGAAATCAAGGTCACCATCGTTGTCATAGTCGCCAACGGCAATCCCCATCAACTCGCCGACATAGTCCGACCCCGAGGCGACGCTGACATCGGTGAAGGTCCCATCCCCATCATTTCGGTAGAGGACATTCGGGACGCCGGTCGAAGCAGCCTTGTCATTGGCAATGTAAACGTCAGAATCGCCGTCATTGTCATAATCAAAAAACACGACCTGAAAGGACAGCCCCTGGGAGTTTGTGACGGCAAGGTCCGCAGCAACATCGACCCAGACACCACCATCATTCCGAAACAGGGAACTCTTCCCGCCGTGATTCCCGGCAAAAATGTCGAGGTCTCCATCCAGATCGTAATCGGCAAGGGCTACTCCGTCGATCGGAGCCTGTCGATCAGGCCATCCCCAATCGGGCGCTTCGTTGAATCCGTTGGCGTCGTTCATGAACATGCGCACGCTCCCCGTTCTGGAGGAGCAGACCATGTCCTGGTTTCCATCTTCGTCAACGTCACAAAAAACAATCGACTTGGATTCTTCGTTGACGGGAACCGCGGGAACAAAAATCTCTTGAGAAAAACCAAGAACCCCTTCGTTCCGAAAGAGGATGAAGTCACAGCCCTGACCGCATGCCACCACGATGTCGTAGTCCCCATCCTCATCAATATCGACCCATGCAGCCCCGCCCCCGAGAGTGGCACCGTTATAGACATTCTCCATCCCATACATGGAGGTCATGTCGGTGAACCCGATCTGGGACACGGCGGGAAAGACCACCAAGAATGGAATGAATGCGGCGAGAAGACGACGGTAGGAACATGGCCAATGACGCATCGTGGAAACCTCCCAGTGAGTAAACCTCCTGCAACATGCCCGGCCCCCCAGGAAAGCCTGGCAACCCACTATTTTGCAGGATAAGAGCCTCAAATGCAACCCGGAGGCTCAGGCGCACATCCCAGGACAACCCTGGGGGAAATAGGCCCTAAATAACTTCAGGATCCGGAGATACAGTAGAGAGCATCCGCTGACCGGAGAAAGATCTCCCCATCGGCGATCGCAAGCGAAGAGATCGTGTATCCCCCGGAAAGCTCGTTCTCGGCGACGATCTCGAACTCGGATCCAGCCTTGAAGATGGTGGTCACGCAATCCTCGTTCGTGACATAGATTCGCCCTGATGCCAGGACGGGCGAGGAGCTGTAGGTCCCCCGGGCAATGCGCTCCGGCCCCCACACAACGTCCCCTGAGGCGCAGTCCAGTGCGGTAGCCACCCCTCGATCATCCACAACGTAGAGGTACTTACCATCCGAGACCGGTGTTGGAACATCGGGCCCTTTACCATATGCCCAGGAAATTTCTGGTGCACCTTCGGAGCCGCATCGCAAACCAAGCAGAGGCTTTCGTCGACTCGGAGCAAACAGCATGTCGCCGACAACAACGGGCGACCCGCAAATTCGATAGTTGCGGGCCTTCTGGGGATTGAGCCCGCCAACTCTCCAGATTTCTTCACCGGTCGCCGGGTTGTGGCCGGTGACGTAATCTGCACCCGAGATCACGATCTCGTCCTTCCCCCCTCTTTGCAGGACCGTCGGGGTCGTATAGGCGTCGGGACATTCGGCGATCGCATCTGTCGTGCGCTCGACCTTCCATACGGTCTTTCCCGTCCTGGTGTCGAGCGCGATCAAATAGGATGGCTTCTTGGTCGTGGCACCGTGAAGCACCTGAACGACCACTTTTCCATCGTAAAGTAATGGCGACGAGCCGTAGCCCCAGTAGAGTCCAAATTCTCCATTCTCTTCGACAAGATCCCGGCTCCACACATTCTTTCCGGAAAAGCCATAGGCGCCGACCACTCCCGTCCCGCTCATTGCGTACACGTGATCAGCGTCGGCGACCGCGGACGGAGAAGCCATGTTGTGCTTTCCAAAAAGACGGTTGCCGGTCGAGATCGGAGACGTCCAGAGCAACTTGCCGGTTTCTCGAGCAAAGCAAAACAGCTCGACCTTGGATCCGCCACCCTCTCTTACGGCCTGCTGTCGAAGACTACGGCCCACGGGAGCAGTGTCGCTCTCCGTGGGCTTGGATGGTGATGTCATGAAAACTCGGTCACCTTGAACGATCGGGGTTGAACCCGACCAGGCAGGCAACTTTACTTTCCATTTGATGTTCTTCTCTTCCGACCACGTAATCGGAGCCCTGGCGGAATCACTCACTCCATTCAGGTTCGGTCCTCTCCATTGGGGCCAATCTTCAAACGATGGGCCCGGACCGGCAAAGAGTCCAACCGAGGAAAGGGCAAGCAATCCGGAAAATACAAGGCTCCGTCTTTTCATGGTGTGGCCGTTCGCTTCAGGTGTTTGTTGAGGAATCTGACATACGCCTCCGACGCCGTGATCCGATTTTCTCGGCGACGGAATCCGTGCCCTTCATCGGGGAAGATCACGTACTCGACAGGCACTCCGTTCTTTTCCACGGCCTGGACCAGCTCATCGCTCTCCACCTGGAGGACTCGAGGATCGTTGGCCCCTTGAATCACAAGCAAAGGACGAACAATGTTGGATGCGTGAAAGAGAGGCGAAATAGCGCGAAGCCGTTCTTCCTCCTCGTCCGGGTCTCCAAGTTCGGTATAGAGAGCCTCTCGCTGAGCTGACCACCAGGGGGGAATGCTCTTGAGAGTTCGAAGCCAGTTGGTCACACCAAAGATGTCAACTCCAACCTCAAACGCTTCGGGCTCGAACGCGAGAGCAGCCGCCACCATATAACCCCCGTAGCTTCCCCCGATGATCCCGATCTTGTTGGAATCAACCCAGGAGATGCCTTCGAGATACTTTCTCGCCCAGATGCAGTCCTTGAGGTCTACGTCTCCGTGACGCAGGTCATCCATGTGAAAGAAGGTTTTTCCGTAGCCGGAAGACCCTCGATTATTGACGGCCAGAACGGCGTAGCCATGGTTGACAAGATGCTGGATCGTCGCGTTGTAGCCATGTCGGCTCTGTCCGCCAGGTCCACCGTGAACATAGACGAGCGCCGGAGTCGGCGCGAATTCCGAAGCGGGCCACGGCCTGTAAAGAATTGCCGGGATGTCCAGTTCATCAAAACTCTTGTAGGTGACGTCCCTTCCCTCAACCAGATCTTCGCCGAGAATTTTCGGATTCAGGGTGTCCGTCAACCGACGGAAATCAAACGTATCCAGGTTGAGAACGTGAAGATTGGACGGTGCTGTATCCCAGTTGACGTAGAAAGCCATGGTGTCTTCGCTTGGCGAAATTGAAACACCACGCACCTCTCCCTTGACCCTGGGAAAGGGGACGGACTTGCCGCTCTTTGTGTCATGGACGGTGACTTCCGTCTGGGCGTTCGCGTTCACTCCGGAAACCCGATAGCGACCATTTTCCGAGAAGTAGACGAAATTCACGTCCCAATCGGCCTCGATCTCCGAGCGTCGTGTTTGCGCTTGAATATCGTAGGTCCAGGCCTGAGAAAATTCCCCATGCTCGTTCGTACTGTAGTAGAGATGGTTGCTATCCGGGGAAAACGTCAATGCCGAATGAACAACATTCCCCTCGTGAGCCGTGACGTGAACCGGCTTTCCTCCCTTGCCAACGTTCCACAGGTAGATATCGCTATCTACATTATTGCGAGGTTTCCCCAGAGCCACCCATTTCTCGTCCCGGCTGACGGATGAGACGAAATAGCCCTCTTCGTTCTTGTAAACGAGCTCTCGGCTGTATCCATCCGTGGCGTACCGGTAGAGATCGAAAAACTTGGGATCACGCTCGTTGGTCTGCACCCAGAAATGCTTCTTGTCCCCGGTCCAGCCCATGAAAGAGGCCTTCAGGTTCTTCCCCGGCGTCAGGTCTTTCTTTGTGCCGTTTTCCTCCTGAACGTACAGATGGGTGAGTTCATTTCCACCCTCGTCCGCGGAGTAGAGGAATCGAGTATCATTCGGAAAATACCCTCGCCCCATGATCGAATCGGTCGTGGAAGAAGTGAGCTGAACGGGAGCCCCGCCGGTGATGGGTTGACGATAAACATTGAAAACACCGGATTCATCCGAAGTGATCAGAACGCTCTGCTCATCTGGAGCGAAAGAGGCGCCAAAGATACTCGTTGTTTCATAGAAAGATTTTGCGTCGACAACGGGAACTTCTCTTGGGATCTCGCTTCCCATGGGAAGCATGCCGCAGCCAATGAGAACGGCGCCAAGCGCCAATGCCACCACGGCATTTCGCAACTGAGCGGAAACGGTCAGATTCATCGATTGATCCTCCAGGGGAATGGGTTGAACCGGCCCCGGCATCCACCGCGAGGGCCTCTCAAGCAGGATCAGATTACTTTTTTTTTTCCGCGGAATCGGGATAAGAACGAATATACGGTCACATATTGATGCCCCACTCCGATCGTGCCCCGGGGGCAACACACCGAAGCCTTGGCGAGGGAGCGCTATTCAACGTCCAGAACGACCGCATTGGAGATGCTGTAGCCAGTCGAGCTGAGAGCCCCGTCATCCTGGAGAAAAGCCTGGAAAGTCAAAGTTGCGGGAAGGCTCAATCCGCCATTCCGAACGAGAGCAAACGGAGCGGAGACCGGCCCGGAAACCACCCGTACCCGTCGACAAAGCGCCGATGGCAATCCAGGGCTCTGCAGGCACCGGAAAGGCTGTGGCGTCAATCCAGGGTGAAGAGGTGTCGGGTTGACCGTGCAACCAATCAGCGAGCCTGGACCCGAAAGTTCGACTCCGTTCCGGGGAGAACCCGCCCAGACCCAGAGGGCAAAAGATGCCGGATCGGGGCCGGCCGGTGAAGCACTCAAAGAGACCTCAACCGGATCTCCCGTGGCCAGTGTAACGGCTCGAGGGTTCCCGTTGATCCGAAGGACATCGACCACCGGTCCGGCGCCCAAATTCACCGTACCCGAAGATCCACAGCGAGCATCGTCAAAGATATTTTGAATCTCGGAAGAACTCAGCGCTTCGTCAAAAATGCGCACATCGTCGATCCATCCCCTGAAGAACCGACCTCCTGAGGCGTCGCGACCGATGTGAAGGACCCCGTCGAACTCCTCCGCTGCGTGAGGAACCTGGTTGACGGATGACTGAAGAGTCGCATCGCCCACATAAAGAGTTGCTTGACTCGGCTCCACAACAAGCGCAACAAAAACCCAGGCCAAAGAAGGAAGCACGAGGCCCGAATTGAAACTCCAGGTTGCCCCATCATCGTTCCAATGATAGCCAAGACGCTGGTTATCTCCGACGTTTAGCCCGGCCGTGGTACTCCCATCTCGAGAGAAGACAATGCCGGTGAAAGACTGAGGTCCATCCCGCCTGACCCAGGCAGTCATCGTCACCGTATTTCGATCGAGATTGAGAGCAGGAATGGAAACCGAGTCCGTAGACCCGTTAAACCGAGCAGCCGTTCCAAGAAGAGAAGTCGCAGCCGGATGACCGAGATCGGCCCCTTGATACGATCCGTCCATCCCTCCGCCCGAATCCTCTGCGGTCGACCCCGAAGTCTCATCGAGCCTCCAGTGATGGAAAGTCGCCGGATGAAACTGCCACACTCTCCCCCCGATGGTATTCCCGCCTACAACTTGATCAATCCTCCAGAAATACTCCGTCCCGGGAACGGGAAAACCGGGAAAGAAGAACTGGCCCAGCTGGTTCCCTTGGTACTCGGGAGATCCGGTCGTAGCACTTTTTACCGCAGCATGGTCGGTTCCAAAATACACATCGTGCGAATCAACGAGAGGCCCAGAAAGCCAGGAAAGGTCCTCTCCGGCGACCAAACGTCCTCCATCCCGAGGACGAGGCGACACCGCCTTTCCCCCATGCGCCGAGAGATCCGCGATCTCCGCCGGCGTCAGGGCATGATCGTAAATTCTGACTTCATCCATCACTCCTCGATATCGTCGCTGAGTATTGATCGGGTCCCAGCCAAGCTTCAAGGCGCCATCAAATTCCTCAATCGAGTGTGAAGCAACATTCGTTGCCGACTGCAACGACCCCGCATCCATGTAGATCGTTGCCTCGTCCGGCGAAATCACGAGAGCGACAAAGACCCACTGATCATTCGGGACGACCAGCCCCGAATCCCAGCCAAAGGAACCGCCATTCCAGGTGTAACGAAGCTCATTGGAAAATCCAAAATGAAGCCCGCTGGTCGTATTTTGATCCCGGCTGAACACAATGCCGGCAAATCCGGGTTGGGGTAGATTGCGCTTGATCCATCCGGAAATCGTCAACTCATCGGTCAAGAGCCCCGGCGCCGGAATATCGACCGCATCGTCAACACCATCAAATCGAAGGCCCCCCTCGAAGAGCCCGGTCACCCAGCTGGGACTCCCTTCAAACTCACCATCGGTCCCATTTTCAGTGTGGTCTTTGACAAAGGTGCCCGCCCCATCGTCAAGCTTCCAGTACGAGGCAACAAGAAGGGGCCTCACGTCGATCGTCACTTCTCCCACATCCTGGCCGCCCTGACCATCACCAACCGTATAGTTGAAAGTATCCTTTCCGACAAACGGAGTCGCGGGAGGGCTATAGATGAGTTCATCTCGGCCCAGAGGGCCGGTTCCTGAGGAGAGGGTTACAATTCCACCGTGAACACTTACCGGGTCAAAGCCATCCAAACTCAGTGGATCGCAATTGCCATCCTGATCGTTTCCAAGGACATCAAATGCCAGCGGCCCGACCGTTTGAAGATCATCCTTCCTGAGAACAACACCTTCCGGATGAGCATACGGCGGAACGGGAGTCGGATACGGACCGACATCATCGAGACAACTCCGAGAATCTCGGTGGGCCTCCATGATCGTCTTCGTATTGGGAGCAATATTGAGACAGGCGCCACACATGTTATTGCACGGCGAGACATCGTGGCAGTGACCGGCTCCCCAGTTGTGTCCCACTTCATGGCCGATGATGTTTGCCGTGTCCATGCTCCAGCCATATCCAAAGCTTGGATTGCAAACGACTCCGACGTACGCAAGCCCGCCAAACTCGATCAGGCTTCCGGGTTTCCCCGTCATGAGGTGAGCAACATCGCGGACGACTCCGGACTGAGCGGTCGTCCACTCGGCAACGAAAAGATCAAGGAGATCCCCTCCTCCCGTCGGAGCATAAAAAGGTGCGGTCCGGACTACGATCTGGGTCAGCTGATATGTCACTTTCAGATCCCGGGCATAAAAGAAGTCGACCTGATTCATGTGGGATTCAATCCGAGACACAACGCTCGCCATCGAGGATCCCTGTGCCTGGTAATACTCAAAATCGGCGTCGAAGGCGATTTCGCAAAGCTTCAGACAGTTCACGCCTCGAACCCCCGCATCCGGATCTGAGCCCATCTCCTCTTCTGCGTTTTCTCCAGGACGGGAAAAGACTGGTGAAGAATCGTTGCCGCAGAAGTTGGCCTCAACATGGTCATGATCGGAAGCGAAAGTAATATGAGGTCTCGTCGACATTTGAGACCGAACCATCTCGTCAATCGACGACGGCTCGATCGACCAGGTGGATCCATCGTCTCGAAAAACCTTCGCATCGAGGCCTTCTTCAGTCAACCGACCCACGACGACATTTCCCGGCTCCCCCATCACCTCGCCCCGATAGAGTGTCGAAGGAGGACTGGGGACGCTCATCACCGTTCCGTCCGCACGGTAAACCCGGACCTGGAAATCGGGCCCTCGCAGAGAATGGGAAGACAGGCGCAGATGATGAGCGCGCCCCTCATGCTGAACGGTCACGGAGAATTCATCCGGGAGGCCGGACGGCAACTCGAGGCTTTGCAAGGAAGAGCCAGTCGTCTTTGACGCCAGAAGGCCATTTCCCGGCGTAAAGCAGAGGAAAACGGCCAATCCAACGACGATCAACTGACCCAAAAAGGTCCTCTTCTCGCACCCAAAGAACATGAACTTCAATCTCCATCTGTTTTGCAGGCAACCGAATTATTTTTTGGGGACCAGCTCCACCGTCTGGAAACGAGAGCCGCGGCGAATAAACAGGCCTCACGAGAGAGATCCCCTTCAAAGGACGCACCCCGATAGAATGCTACCAGCTTTTCTCCCATCTTCAAACTGACGGTGGCGCGTTCTCCATTCTCCATTACAATACTGTCCCATGAACCAGAAACAGCTCCATCAACTGATCTCCTACGGAAAGCTCCTCAATCGGGAGCTCGAGAAAGACCCCGGCCCTCACGCCTTGAAACGTGAAAGTGAAGTGAATCACCTCTGCCGGCTTCTTCAGGAGAAACCCAGCCGCTCCTTCATTCTCGTGGGACCGTCCGGGTGCGGAAAGACATCCATCGTTCATGAACTGGTGAAGAGGCTCGGTACCGGTGACAACCCGTTCCACTTTCTCGCCACTTCAACCAGCATGATGCTTACCGGAACGAAGTACCTCGGGGAGTGGGAGACTCGGGTTCACAACCTGATCGAGATCGCTCGCAAGGCAAGCCAGCTGGTGATCTTTTTTTCGGACATCGTTCACTTGAAGACCATTGGAACCGCCGTGAAGTCCGATGAGAACGTTGGATCCTTTCTCGAACCCTTCCTCGAACGGCGAGAGATCACGGTCATCGGCGAATGCACGGAGGAAGAGTTTCATCAGGGCTTTGATCGACATCCATCCTTTCGCAACCTGTTTCAGATCATTCGTCTCAATGAAATCGGAGTCGAAGACGCAGGCGAAGTCCTGAAGGAAACCGCTCGCCACCGAAGCCGGCGACATCTTCAAGAGACGGGGATCGAGCTCATCTTTCCGGATTCCGTGAGCGAACGAATTCTCGACCTATCCCATAATTTTTTCCCCGGGCGATCCTATCCGGGAAAGGCCATCCAGCTCCTCGAGCAGGTCTTTGGCATGTTCAAGGAAAAGCCTGATGATGAGCAAGACGCGGCAAGTACAAAAGGACCGATCCGCGTTCAACAACATCATGTCATCAAGGCTCTCGCCCAGACGACCGGAATCCCCTCCTTGCTTCTCGACGATTCCATTCCACTGGAATTATCTCAAGCGAAGAATTTTCTCGAGGCTCGGGTGCTTGGTCAGCCTGTCGCCCTCAAAGCGGTTCTCGACACGATCACCCTGGTAAAAGCCGGCGTCACGGACCCGGAAAAGCCGATGGGAATCTTCTTCTTCGTCGGACCGACCGGGGTCGGGAAAACCGAGCTGGCCAAGGCGCTTGCCGAATTCATCTTCGGCAGCCCCGATCGCATGATTCGTTTCGACATGTCGGAATACAAGGACTACTCCTCTTTTGAGAAGTTGATCGGAAACCCCCAGGCGCCGGTGGACTCTCCTCATCATGCGGGAGCTCTCACGTCTCGAGTGCGACAGCAGCCCTTTTCAGTTGTTCTCTTCGATGAGATCGAAAAGGCTCATCCCAACATCTTTGATCTGTTCCTTCAGGTGTTTGACGACGGCCGCCTCACGGACCCGCGAGGAACAACCACAAACTTCACCCACACGATCTTGATCATGACCTCGAACGTGGGTAGCGAGTTCGGCCAGGCGCCTTCCATTGGCTTTGGACAGACGTCCCAGGCAGACCGGGAAGCCAAGGTACGAACCGCCATGCGTGGAGTCTTCAGGCCCGAATTCTTGAACCGCATTGATCGAATCGTTGTCTTTCATGCTCTGGGATTGCAGCACATGCGAACCCTGGCAAAACGGGAACTCGGGAAGGTCCTTCTCCGAAGCGGAATCACCAGGCGCAACATGCGAATCGACGTCGACCCAGGCGTCATCGAAATTCTTGTGCGACAAGGATTCTCACCGGAGTTCGGCGCACGTCCCCTGAAACGAGCCGTCGAGCAACTCGCCCTCCTTCCCGTGGCGCGGCAAATCGTCAAAATGAGTGGAGAGACGATGGGGCCCCTCCTTCGCCTGACTCCCGCCGGTGACTCCATCAAGGTTCGCATCGTCCAGGATGCAGAAAGCCGAAAGGCCAAAGCAGTCGCCCGGGGAGTCACCATCGAGGATCCCCTCCAACAAAAGAAGATCCGGATCAAACCGAATCAAATTGACGAGAGGATCACCGCTCTCCTTGGAAGAATCGAGAATCTTGCCGAAAGTTGCAAGTCCAGCGACCTTCAGAACGAGAAGAGCGAACTTGTCGAGCGCACCACCGAGATCAACTTCTGGGACGATTCCAGTGAAGCTCGACGAGTGCTGAGCAGAATCCATCGGCTGGAAAGAATCATGGAAGCCGTCGATCGGGTGAAGAAGAGAGCAACCGACCTCGCTTCGTTCACCCAGCTCTCGGCCCAAAATCGAGATGCGGTCGGACTTCAAACCGCTGCTACCCGGCTTCAGGATATCGAGCGTCACGCAGAAATCGTGAGTTACAGCCTTCATTGTCGAGAGCGACTCGAGCGATCCGACGCATTCATCGACATCACTCTGATCGACGCAGAGCCAGCCAGGGACAACGTGGTCGGACTCCTCGCCGAGATGTACGCCGGATGGGCAAAGTCCAAGGGATTCTCCACCACCTGGGTTCACGAAGAAACGAGCCAGGATCCACAGGTGAGTCGCTCCATCACTCTTCTCATCGAAGGGGTCTCGGTTTTTGGCATCTTGCGTTCCGAAGAAGGGGTTCACGAGATCGTATACGGTAAGTCTGGCATGAAAGAGAAGACTTCCAAATATGTCAAAGTGGAGTTGCTTCCCCAGCTCGAAGGAAGCGAGACCGTCCTGTCTTCCTTCGACATTGGCGTCGAGGAGAAAAGCGCCAAAGGAAAAGGAATTTGTATAGCGCGCTATCGAAGCGACGTGACTCTCACCCACAAACCAAGTCTGATCTCCGTCCAGGGAAAAAGTGGCCAGGAGTCACAAGAGGCAACCGAGGTTCTCACCGACCTTCTTACTTCCCGGGTGCGAAGGCGGCAGCTTGTGGACTCGGGGGCGACGGAAAGAGCAGCAGCCGACCATCTTGACCAGGTCATCCGAAAGTACACGATCTCGCCGCGACGCTCCGTCAAAGATCAGAGAACCGGAGTCTCGACGACCCGCCTGGATGACGTATGGGCCGGGGGCATCGATGACTTCATCAAGGCCCAGATTTCGATGGTTGACGCGACGAGAGCCGAAGAATCGACAAAATGACTGCCGCAAGAAGAAACCAGGAGTAGAAATTACTCATCCCCACGCAAAGCGAGGATACGCGGGGAATCCCAAACGGTTCTCCGCTTGAGGTCATACTGGAGGCCAGGATGGTCGGAATAAAAAACGGCAGGAGAAACGGGTAGGTGCACACGGTCATATCAAGAAGATTGGCACGTCGATAGGGAGAGATCCCAAACCGCTCCCCGGAATCGCGAGCAAAACTTGCCGCGGTGAGGATCGCGACAACCGAATGGGTCGTAAGAAGCACCGCCCCCGAGACGACACCAAAGATCCAAAGCTCGGCTCCTCTGCGCGACGTCGTTTTCTTTTCCGCCAGGGTCGTCAAGCGGTCAAGAATCCCGGAGCTTGTCACAGCACCGACAAGCCCCATCAGCAGGAGAGTGAAGACCGAGACCCCAACCGCCTTCTCCATGCCGGAAAGAACCAAACCACGAGCAACAAAATTCTCGGAGTCAATAGAGAGAAGCTCCCCCGGGGAAACGAGCCCAAGACTCAAAGAGAGAATGACCGCAACCAGGTTCCCAAGAAAAAGGCCTACCAGAAGATGCTGACGACTCATGAGAATCACCAGCACGACCGCCGGTGCCACCAGCATCCAGAGTCCCTTTGGACTCGTTTCCGGCAAAGTCGCCAAAGAAGTCCCGCCTCCCGACCCCGAGACGAAAAAGCTCACCAACACGTAGGAAAGAAGGGCGAGCAAGGCGGCTGGAACCGCGATCCTGGCCCGGCTCCTCACCACTCCCCCAAGATCGGCGTCCTGGGTCATGGCCGAAGCGATGGTCGTATCCGATACAGGAGAAATGTGATCTCCGAAGGTCGCCCCGGCAAGGATAGACCCGGCCGCCAATGTGGGTTCAACACCGATCAAGCCAGCCGCGGGATAAAGAAGTGGCGAACAAACGATCAGCGTCCCCAGGCTGGTTCCGGTCGCCGTGGAAACAATGCTGGCGACGAGAAAAGAAAGGGCCACGAATCCCTCTTTGGAAACTCCGATCGAGTAGGCTAGCCACACAAGGCCTTCGATCAGTCCACTTGCTTTGAGAATCGCCCCCAGAACACCGGCCAGCATCCAGGCCAGGATCATGAGCGCCACCATCGGCTGACTCATTCCTCTCAGGACAGCATCGGCAAATCCCTGCCGGCTCCGGCAGAGAAGGAGACCAAGCAGAAGCGCACAAAGGAGGATGGGCCAGAAGCCTCGCTCATCCGGCGCACCTGAAAGACCAAGCCAGCCAACGCCGGCCAGGAAAAGACCCATGGGCAAAATCGCTCCCCAAGCTCCCAGATGGAAGGCTAGCGGAGGCGAAGAGCTGTTCTTTCGTTCGAAGTCACCAGGATTCGTCATTTCCAGAATCAACCGTTCTTGTTATTGCTTTCTCCATCGTTGTGAAAGACCATTGAACAGGAACGGTGACGAAACAAAAACGAAATGTGAAGAAATCAAATCAAGGAGGAGTCGTGACCCCACCCGACGATAGTTTCACCCTCTACGACCTTCGGATTGAGGTTGCTGATTGCCGGGGCGAAATGGTCTGCAATCACAAAATCGGCGACTACTTCGAAGTATCGGGAGAGAATCTCTCTCTTCCCCCGGGGCAAACGTTTTCCATCTATGCTCTGGCTGCCCTCCTCCCCCTGATCCCTGCCAAACAACGAGAAACCCACCCCCATGACTGGATGACTACGGACATGGATATCGCCTGTCCTGACCCTTTATGCGGCGCCATCTTTCGGATCACCCGCACCGGAAAGACATCGTTTCGTCACGCCGACGTCACCCGGGTACCACTCGATGGCCATGAGTAATCCTGAAAACACACCGGACCGACTTCAACTCCCTGACGGCTACTCCATTTCTCGGATGGTGGTGGGCGGCTGGCAACTCTCAGAAGGACATCATTCCCAAAGCTTGTCCCGGGAAGCCACTCTCGCCGGCTATCAAGACCTTGCCGAGGCAGGGTTCACGACTTTTGATTGCGCCGACATCTACACCGGAGTTGAAGATCTTCTCGGTGAATTGGTTCGACGGCGGAAGATCTCCGGGGCAAAGTATCCGATTCAGATCCACACGAAGTTTGTCCCTGACCTATCGATCTTGCCCTCAATCCGCAAGCACCATGTAGAACACATTATCGATCGCTCTTTGAAGAGACTGGGCGTTGACCATCTCGATCTTGTTCAGTTTTCCTGGTGGGACTATCTCATCCCGGGATACGTGGAAACGGCACGCTGGTTGGTCGAGATCCAGCAAACGGGAAAGATTCGCCACCTCGGGGTGACGAACTTCGATACGGTTCGTCTCCAGGAGATGATCTCGGCCGGGGTGAGATTTTCCTTCAATCAAGTTCAGTACTCGGTTCTCGACCGTCGACCAGAGAAAGGCCCCGAAGAAAGCATGACCCAGATCTGCAACGCTCACGACATCGGCCTCCTTTGCTACGGCAGCCTTGCCGGAGGATTCCTCACGAACAACTACCTGGGAAGTACCGAGCCCACCCCGCCATTTCCGAATCGATCCCTCATCAAGTACAAGCTCATCCAGCAAGAATACGGGGACTGGGAGACGGTCCAGACTCTTCTTGGCGTCCTGGATCAGATCGCACGAAAACACAACGTGAACATTTCCAACGTTGCTCATCGCTTCGTCCTGGAACAACCTGACGTGGCTGGTGTGATCGTGGGAGCGCGGGATGGAAAATATCTTGAGGAGAACCTCGCCTCGTTCGCCTTCGCTCTGGACGAAGAAGATCATCTGAACATTCGTCGCACGATTGACCACCGCGGTCCGGCTGGTGGAGTCTTTGAGTTGGAGCGCGTGAAGACGAGCCCCCATTTTCAGATCATGCGCACCAATCTCAATCAGGGGTGAGGCTCTTGACAACATGGGACAACTTCATTACGGTCAAGATCAGGACCTGACCCGGAGCACATATGAACTCGCATGACCCCTGGGATGATGACGATCCCTTTGAAACTCTCTCCGACCTGGAAGAAATCCCCAGGAAACTCTACTCGGCCTATACGAGCAAGCCCTTCGTAACTTGTCTCATGTGCTCCCGTCCACTCATCGAACAGGATGTTTTCCAGATTCAGAAAATATTTCGAAGAGAAGAGTGCATCCTCGAACTCGCGGTTTGCCGCGAATGCAGTGAGACCATGGCCCTTGAATATTCCGAGGAGTCGAAGCTGGCCATCCTTACTTTCCGAGAGAATAGCCTTCAACTTCTAGATGATGACGCCTGCGACTTCTGTGCAAAACCCCGATCGGAATTCGAAAACTACACAATTGCCGCAGTTTGTCGCAACACGTCGATCCTCACGCCGATCCAGTTCATGTGCAATCAATGCGAGGATAAGCTTCAGGAATTGCTGTCGGAGAAAACCCGCGACATCCATGGGAATTTCATCAAAGATCACTTCCCAGGCGTCCCAACCAGCAAGGATTTCCACCCAACCCTGGTCTAGTCCGTTGATAAAGTGCTTTTCGTCAAGGGCGAGTCATTTCGGCTCAGATCAAGGAGCCGGAAAGGACTCGAATTTGTTGATTCTTGTGCTTTTCGGCGACGCAGAGCTGGGTCGAAAGGGCTGTCCTCGGCGGAATCTGACTTTGTCAACGGGCTGCTAGATCT
>JAJDCM010000146.1 GCA_029260825.1 Planctomycetota bacterium
CGTTTGCCGTTTCAGTGAACCCGGTCACGAACAAGATCTACGTCACGAACGGTCTCAACGCTTCGGTGACGGTGATCGACGGGACCGACAACTCGACCCAGACGGTAGCCCTCGGCGTGAATCCGATTGCCGTTTCGGTGAACCCGGTCACGAACAAGATCTACGTCCTGAACATAGTCGACTTTTTCAGCAGGTCGGTGACAGTGATCGACGGGACCGATAACTCGACCCAGACGGTGGCCGTCAGCGAGTTTGCCCAAGCCCTTTCGGTGAACTCGGTCACGAACAAGATCTACGTCGCCAATGGGTCCAGCCCGGTGACGGTGATCGACGGGACCGACAACTCGACCCAGACGGTAGCCCTCGGCGTGGCTGCGTTTGCCGTTTCAGTGAACCCGGTCACGAACAAGATCTACGTCACGAACGGTCTCAACGCTTCGGTGACGGTGATCGACGGGACCGACAACTCGACCCGGACGGTGGCCGTCGGCGGGTTTCCGGACGCCGTGGCGGTGAACCCGGTCACCAACAAGATCTACGTCGCCAAGAACAGTTCGGTGACGGTGATCGACGAGCAAGACGATCAGGACATTCCCCTCGACGTCACGATCACCCCTCTACCCAGCAACGTCTCCGTCAACCGGCGAAGCGAGTTCACTCTCGAGGCGGTGAGCAGTTATGCGCCGAACAGCCCATTAATCACCCAGATCTACTACCAGGTGGATACCTGGACCGGGGAGTGGATCAAAGCCACGCCTGCGGGATCCATGGCCACGGTTCAGACCGACCAGCTCACCGAGGGTGAACACGTTCTCTACTCCTTCGCCACCGATGGCCAGATCATCTCGGAATCGTCGAACTTCTCGGGCATGATCGGAGAGATCGCGGCCTATCCGTTCACGGTGATCGATTGCGTGCGAGGCAACGTGAACCTGGGAAGCGCCGGGGTTCCTCAGATCGTCCTTCGGGTCAACGGCAGTCATGGAGGACCGAATCGGACCGTGAGCGTCAACACCAACGAGACCTTCTCGATCTCCCTCGATGCCAGCGCAAGCGGACCCTTGGCAAATGCCAGGTACGTCTTTTGGACCTGGGTCGGTGACCTCTCGAGTGCCCCCGGAGCATCGCTTACTTTCAACGGAGATTTGATCGGTTGCCTGGCCAAGCCCACACCTCTCAACGCGGGACAGTCGCCCCAGCCGCTTTTCTGCATCAGATCGGACAACATGCCCAACGCGGTTTGCCGGATGACGGAGGAAAAGCCAGGTCCGGCCTTTGCTCCTTTCTCGATCACAAGGAACGGCGGTATCGCCAGTCCCATGAAGTTCACCTTCCAGGGATTGATTGCGGACAATGGGAGTGCCGGGCCGGTGAACTTCAGCGTGACGAATGCGGTGGTGCTGAGCGTGGAATAGGGAGTAGGCGGTTACTTCGAGCGAGCCGGAACCGAATCTCATTTTGGTTCCGGCTCTTTTCCTTTGATGCGAGAGCATCCTGGGAGGCTGCTGCAGTAGAAACCCTAATAACAAGCTAAGATCGAAATCGACAAGATCCGGCCCGGAGGGTATCCTATCTATCCGCCAAGCAGTACTCGGGTAGACAAGGAAGGGCCGATGAACCAGGAGAATTCGAATCGACGTGATGTGACTGCACTATTGGATCGAGTGCGCTCGGGCGACAATACGGCGTCCGATCAGCTCCTTTCCCTTGTCTACACCGAATTGCGCGGCCTGGCCGGTGCGGTCTTCATGGGCCAAGGAAGCGATCACACCCTGCAGCCCACCGCTCTTGTCCACGAGGCCTACCTCAAGCTCGTCGGACATTTCGATAGACTCGACAGCCGAAAGCACTTCTTCGTCCTTGCCGGCAAAGCCATGCGCCAGGTACTCGCCGACCATGCCCGGGGGAACAATGCCGAAAAACGTGGCGGCAACCGCCGCCAGGTAACCCTCGATACGAATCTTGATTCGATCTCCCCGTCGTGCGTGGACCTCGTCTCTTTGGACGAATGCCTGCAGAGGCTCGCCGACCTCAACCCACGACACGCCAAAGTGGTCGATCTGCGCATCTTCAGTGGCTTTTCGGTCGAGGAGACGGCCGAGATCTTGGAGCTCTCTCCCCGCTCCATCAAGGCTGATTGGGCCATGGCAAAGGCTTGGCTCCGCAGGGAGCTGGACTCGGCTGACTGAATATGGACCGAGATCGCTATTCACTCCTGAGCGAGATCGTCGCCGAAGTCATCGAGCTTGACGCGGAGGAGAGGAATCGGTTCCTCGATGCGCGATGCGGCTCGGACAGACTCTTGCGGCAAGAGGTCGAAGAGTTGCTATCGTTCCAGGACGACGGCGATTCGACGGACTTCCTCGCCGAACGAGGAATTGCTTCCGCCCGGGACGCTCTTGAGGGGATCGCCTCTGAAGAAGTCGACGAGGCAAGCTGGCTTCCCGAAAAGATCGGCGGCTACCGAGTGCAACGTCGAATCGGCGCCGGAGGCATGGGAGTGGTCTATGAGGCGGTGCAGAAATCGCCTCACCGGCTTGTCGCGATCAAGCTGATGCACCCCATGCACTCCACCCCCGATCGCATAAGACGCTTCCGGTCCGAAACCGAGCTTCTCGGCCGCTTGATCCATCAGAACATCGCCCAGATTCACGAGGCGGGGTTTTACGACATCGGAAGTGGCCCCCAGCCGTTCTTCGCCATGGAGCTGGTCGACGGTGTCGATATCCGATCGTATTGCCAGCGCGAAGGGCTCACGATTCACCAGCGTCTCGAACTCCTGGCCCAGGTTTGCGATGGAGTGCAGCACGCCCACGATCAAGGAGTGATCCACCGAGACATCAAGGCGGACAACGTTCTCGTCGATGAGCGGGGCCTGCCAAAGATCCTCGACTTCGGAATTGCCCGAGCGAGTGCCTCAACGACACTACTCTCGACGGTCTTGACCGATGAAGGTCAGCTCGTCGGAACCTTGGCCTACATGGCGCCGGAGCAGCTGGAAGCTTCGTCGGACAACGCCACGATTCAGGTCGATGTCTACGCTCTGGGTGTCCTTGGGTTCGAGATTCTGACCGGAAGGCTTCCCTTTGAAATCACCGATTTGTCGATCACTGCGGCGATTTCGTTGCTCGCGAACAACGACCCTCCAAAAGCAGCATCGATCAATCCTGAATTGCGGGGGGATGTCGAGACGATCCTTGGAAAAGCGCTCGAATCCGATCCAGCCCGGCGCTACGCCTCGGCGGCGTCGCTGGCTGCTGATATCCACCGCCACTTCGATAACATCCCGATCCAAGCGCGTCCGGCCACAAGGGCCTATCGACTGCTCAAGTTCACACGACGACACCGAGGCCTGACTGTCGGCGCGGTTTCGACGTTTGTCACGCTTGTCATTGGCTTGATCGTTTCCCTTCTGTTGGCCAGACAAGAGCGTGAGCAACGCATTCGGGCCGATGAAAATGCCCTGGAGATGCGCCGGAGTGAGGCAAGGGTTGTCTCTGGCCTGATGGAATCGGCGAACAATCTTCTCGAGCGACGGGATTACTGGGCGGCGTCGAAACAACATCGGTTGGTGCCGGAATCCGCCCGCGGTTGGAGCTGGCACTTCCTGGCCCGGTCTCTCCCGCACTTGATTGATGTCGAGTCCGACCTGAAACACTTCGACGAGATTCCGAAGGAGAAAAGGCGCCCGATCTTGCGATTTCTGGATGATGACCACATCTATGGTCTCGACCCCAGTCAGGGATTCGTGATGACCCTGTCTCTAGAGCCTCCTCACGAGAAGCGGACTTTGTTCGCGGACCTAGGGCTCGAGGTTCTCGGTGAGGCTACACCAACAGGGTTTGTGTTGGGTTGGCGAGAGGGGGAGACCCTCTTGCTCGACTTGAATCATGGGCTTTTGAAGCGCTCGTGGTCTTCCGAGCTAACTCGGGATCTTGGCAACGTCAGCGACGATGGTAGAGTAGCCGTGATTCAAGTCAGCGAGGGGAGGGCAGAAGTATGGGTGGAAGGCGAGTTCGAACTAGGGATCGACTGTAAAGGGGCAAAAGCCAATGTGGCTCCGCCTCATTGTCGCGTCGCCCCCGACGGACAAACGGTTTTCGTGAACGACCTCTCGGCCCTGCGCCGTATCGACCTCGACTCCGGAACCGAGCGGACCTATCTCCCCCACGAGGGATTTGATCGTATTCTCGGCTATGGTCTTGACTCCGGTTGGGTCGCTCATCAGTGGGAGGAACCCGGGACGAAATTCGCTTCCAGTCGCCTTCAATCCGGCCCGGAGGCTGTCTTGGACGAGGGGACGATCAGCATCGCGGGATACAGCGAGCTCTCAGCGTTTCGGGTTCCGAGGCACGGAAAGTTCATTGTGGTGAGTACTCGAAGAACTCTCATTCGAGACTCCATGGCGGCGGCTCCGATCCGGCTGACTCCTTTCCAGAATAAGTCCGGCTGGCTCCAACCCTCGTCAGCGACGAGGAACATCACCGAGGTCTCTCCGACGGGCAAGCGACTGATGAACCTGACCCATGAGGGTTTGCCTTGGTTGATGGATGCCGATCCCGAGTTTCTGGACGGTGCCGGGGATCGAGTCCTCGTTGCGGAGCTCGGAGGCAAGCCTTCGAGTCGGTGGGGCCAGGACCTGGCGGTCTCGCATGATGGAAGCTTGATCGCCTCGGTGGCGCCGCACGATCCGATGATCCGGATCTGGGATGCCCACGATCTGGAATTACTCGCCTTCTTCGAGCGGCCCCTTGATCGTGGCTCCAAGGATTCGCTGCTCGCATTCGCTCGGAATGACGATCGACTCGTTTTCACGACGCCCCTGTCAGGGCACGAGGGTGCCGGCGTTGTCGAGTGGGATCTGCTTCTGGGGACTCGAACGAGGCATTGGGTCGATGAGCCGGTCAAAGACGCGAACCATTTTCCGTTGCTGGACCGCCTGATCGATTGCCTCCAGCCCCAGCCAGGCGAGCGGCTGAACAGTCGAGTTCAGATGCTCGACGAAACGGCTCTCGTCGTCGATCGAACCTTCGAGGATTACATGACCTGGATCGCCGACCCGACGGAGGAGAAGAAAGGCAAGCGTTGGAGCAGGGTCAAGGAACCCCAGAGGAAGGAAAAGGCGGCGACCTGTGCCCTTTCGATTCATCCGTTGAATCATGTCGTGGCGGTGGTGACCGAGGATCAGATCAGCGCCGTTGCGAATTCTTCGTCCTCCGGAACCTTGACGATTCTCGATGCGACGGATGGCGCAGTCATTCGGGAATTGAGTCTCGATCGGCAGCCTTTGACGACGGCCTACTCACCGGATGGGAGCCGGCTCGCCATAGGAACCTCTACCGGACATATCTTGATTTTTGAGACGGAGTTCTACACGAGGGAACTCGAGTTCAAAGCCCATGGGCAGCGCGTCCACTCTCTGGTGTGGATGCCTGACGGGGAGAGGCTCGTGACCAGCTCTCGTGACCTCACCCTTCGCATCTGGGATGCTCGTTCCCATTCGATTCGAAGGGCAGAGGTGAATCGCTGGAAGAGTCTCCGTGCCGACATGGCGGCTCGAACGGACCTGGAGAGTGCCGTTGAGAACCTCGAGGGCCTGGAGCGCGCTGCGGCACGGGCGGAGTTGGTTCATCGATTGAACCGACTCGCTCGGGCGGATCAACAGGTCGGAGGCGGGTAGTTCGGAGAGTTGGGAGTCGAGTTCACTTGCACGAATGGGGTACAAACTGAGCAAGCAAGCAAGCAAGCAAGCAGGCTGATGAAGATCGTAGCGGGCGAAGAGGGTAATAAAGTAAACTTCTGCCCGTCCTTGGCCAGAATCTCGTCTGGCAGGAAGAAGGCAAAGGCGATCTGTCTCCGATGAGGGGGCCTCTATGCTCCACAGGTTAACATTGGAGGTTTTTAGCGATGTTCAGCACCGAGTCGCTTCGCCCGGCTACAACTCACGGCATCCCCGCTAAATGGAATTGGCTCTTCTTGGTTCCGGGGGTCTTGATAGCTCTTGGGATTTCCTGTCCCGCGTTCGCGGATTCGACCATACCCGTGGGGAAGTGAGCCACCTCAGCAACGTGACGGTGCTCGATGGGTCGGACAACTCCACCCAGACCGTGACCGTTGGACAAAATCCTTATGCTTTGGCGGTGAACCCGGTCACAAACAGAATCTACGTCGCGAACAACGGGAGCTCCTCCACAGTGACAGTGATCGACGGAGCGGACAACTCCACCCAGAGCGTATTCGTGGGGAGTAACCCGTTCTTCGTAGCGGCGAACCCCATCACCAACAAGATCTATGCCGATGGATCCGGAAACACCGTGGTGGTGATCGACGAACAAAATGAACAGGACATTCCCCTGGATGTCACCATCACTCCCCTTCCTAACGACGTTTCCGTCAATCGACGCTGCGAGTTCTCCGTCGAGGCCTCGAGCACCTATGCGCCGAACACTCCTGCGATTACCCAGATCTACTTCCAGATCGATACCAACATGGGGGAGTGGATCAAAGCAACCCCCGCGGGATCCATGGCCACTATCCAGACCGACCTGCTCACCGAGGGAGAACACGTTCTCTACTCTTTCGCCACCGATACCCAGATCATCTCAGGATCGTCCAGTTACTCGGCGATGATCGGAGAGATCGCGGCCTATCCGTTCTCGGTCGTGGATGCGGTTGGAGGTAACGTGAATCTGGGTGGGGCTGGATCTGCAGAAGACGTTCTCCTGATCAACGGAAGCCATGGGGGAGACGACCGGAGCGTGGACGTTTTGCGGGGCGAGCGGATCACGATCAGCATGGACGCCAGCTCAGCCGGGCCGTTGATGGATGCGCGCTACGTCTTCTGGGTGTGGGTCGGAGGCTTTGGGAGCGCCAATCCGTCCCCCCTCGGTTTCGGCAGCCAGCATATCGGGGTCTTCGCCAAGCCGATCCCGCTGCAGCCTGGCCAGAATCCACAGCCTCGATTCTGCATTCGCAGCGACGTGGAGCCCAACGTGGACTGTCGGGGAACGGTGGAGAAGCCAGGACCGAACCGGGCGCCGTTCTCGATCACGAAGGCGACCGGCCTCAATGGCGCGTTCGAGCTGCTCTTGCAGGGTCTGCTCCAGGACCAGGGAAGTCTGTCGAGCACCAACTTCAGCGTGACGAACGCCGTTGTGTTGCACGTTGAATAACCAACCCAACAAGAAATACGCGGATGTCGGAGATCTGTTGTTGCTCTGGTGCTGAAGTCGACGATACGAACCGGAACCGAGATTCATCGGTTCCTGTCCTCTTCCATTTTTTTGCTGTCTACGACACCCAGCTCTTGATGGCTCTTTGGATCGGGGTGCCAGCCATCGCGCCTGGAGACCGTCGTTACGGGGCCTACCTTGGTAGCCCCCCAAGCCCAACGGTTGCGGTGTAGTGCTGGGCAGGTCGAGTTCCGCTTGTGCGAATGAGGCGCATTACGGGTCCGTCATCCCAGAAGATGGAGAAAACTGTCGGAATACGGGGAGCGTCAGGTGCGTCCAAAAGGACGATGGGCCCACCCCGAGCCCGCCAGAAAGCCGAAAAGGAGGCTTCCGATGGCTCAGAATGACTCGCTGTTGTTCACGTTCCTGGCCGTTTTGGTCGGTCTTGTACAGGGCTGCGATTCTTCCCAAAATAAAGTGCATTCCTCTCAGAAGGATCGCGTAACCATGGAGAACCTTGGCGTTTCGAGCTTCCGCGTCACGGTCGGTCGGCGGCTCGTTGCGTTTTCGGTTGAAGAGAGGGCCGAGGTCAAGGATCTGAACGGAGATGGGGATCGGGATGATCACGTACCCTTCGTCTACGACCGTCTGACCCGTAAGATGAGCCAACTCGAGGTCGGGATTGCCCTGTCGTCCATCGAGGTGTCAGGTTCCAACGTCATTTTCGTGGCGGACGAGTTCGAGACGGGCAGCGACCTCAATGGAAATGGAAGAGTCCCTGTGGCATCGTATCCTCGGGAGGGGATCCTTCGTGTTTGGGACGCAGAATCGAGAATGGAGACTTCCTTCCCTGAGATTTCCACGTTTCCCTCGGTTTTCGCGGGCGAATGGGCTGTGACGACGACTTCGGAACCAAACCGAGGTGAAGATCTCAATGGCGACGGAGACCAAAGCGACGCAGTTGTTCAGGTCTTGAACTTGAAAACGGCGAGAGTTCGCAACACGGGCGTTGCCGCACGCTACCTTCCCCGTTCTGCGGACAGGATGCTAGGGTCAGTGGCCTTTCTCGTCCCCGAAAATGCACAGGGCGGCGCGGATCTCAACGGCGACGGGGACGCGAAGGACGAGGTGCTTCATGTCCTCGAGATCTCTTCACAGACATGTGTCAACCGGAGCCTGGCCATCGTCGACATCCCGCGAGGTGATGGCGCAGCATTCGTCGTCCGGGTCTCGGAGGATGAACAGGGTAACGTCGATTTGAATGGAGATGGAGATTGTCGAGATCTCGTGTTGTACCTCATCGAGAAAGAGTCAGAGAATCTCGGCTATGCCGTATCGCGCTCAACTTGGATCCACGAGGGCCTCGTCGCATTCGAGGTTTTGGAATCGGCGCATGGCGAAAGGGATCTCAACGGGGATGAAGACTCGTCGGATTCCATCGTACACCTCTATGATCTGAAATCGCGGCGGGCCCTGAATCTCCGTTGCAGTGGCTACATTAACCGGACCTTCCACATGCCGTCGGCCGAACGCGTGGCCCTAATCGTGAGTGAGACCGACGAAGCTGAAGATTTGAACGGAGACGGAGATCTAGAAGATCATGTTCTCTGTTTTTTTTCCACTGAGACCGGGCATCGGGAATCCACCGGGCTTGCTTGCTCTCTTGGTAGCCCACTCGCGGTTCAAGTCGCGAACTCGCTGATTATCGTTCTCGTTTCAGAATGGCATCAGGGCAAAGACTACGATGGAGATGGAGAACTCGTTTCCGAGGTACTCCACGTCGTTGATGGGCGGACCGGGGAAATCGTCATTCTCCAGGGATCAGGCGGGTTGGCCCTTTCCACCTTCGATGGCAACTGGTTTTCGTACCTGGCCAGCGAGGCAGGCGGGGATCTGAACGGCGACGGAGTTCTCACTGGAGGTATTCTGCATGTGTTCGATGCCGCGAACTTGAGCGCAAAGAACTTGCTTCTAGGCGCCCACACTCCGGTTCTGGGCCCATCCCTCGTCGCCGCATCAGTTCAAGAACGCCTACAGCGCCTGGATCTCAATCAGGATGGGGACCTGGAAGATTCCATTCTTCATCTCGCCTGGCTCGGAACGGATCAAGAGAGCTCGATAGGTTCGGTTAAGTTCGACGGAAAATGACCCGAATCTGGCCGCAGGGCCAAAATGCCGTAGCTGACCGAGCCTTGCGAGGTCAGCTACGGCGGATCACTCTCACCTCGATCGTCGTACCCTCGCCGACCTGGGACCGAACCGTGAAGTTTCCCCCGACCAACCGCACCCGTTCTTCCATGCTCGCAAGCCCGAGCCCGTTGCTCGCCGCTCTCTCGTCGTCAAAGCCCGCGCCGAAGTCGGTGATGGAGAGCACAATTTCCTCCTCCGACCCGATCAGCGAGAGGCTAGCGTGTTTCGAACCCGAGTGCTTGGCCACATTGCGCAGGCCCTCCTGAGCAACGCGGCAGAGACAGACCGCGACATCGCTGGGCAGGGACTCAGGGACTCCTCGGTGGTGGTAATCGACTTGAATCTCCTCACGGCGGGAGAAGAGTTCACATCCCGATGCGATCGCATCGACGAGTCCTAGGTCGTCAAGAATAGACGGGTGGAGAAGATGGGATTTATTCCGCACCTCCTCCGAAAGTTGAACTGCCTGGTCCTTGACCCGGCTGAGCCCCTCCTCGATCGACGTCGGCAGGATAGCCGGGGACTCGAGCAGCTTGCCGGCCTCGATCGCCAGCGCGGCTAAGCGCTGGCTCAGGTCGTCTTCGAGCTCCCGCGCCAGATTGCGTCGTTCTTCCTCTTGCGCGTGAAGAAGCTTGCCCGCAAGCTTCCGAAGTTCCTTCTGGCTCTCCTGGAGGGCCTGATTTGATCGGGCGCGCTCGATCGCCACTCCGGCGATATAGGCCGCATGTTCGATCAATCCCACTTCGGCCTCGCTCGGATTGCTCGGCTCATCGTGGTAGATCGCCAGGGTCCCGAGGACCTCCCTCGACTCCGAGAAGATGGGTTGGGACCAGCAGGCCCTGAGATTCATCGGAATAGCCAGATCCCGGAAGTCTTTCCACAGGGGGTCGTTTGCGATGTCCGCGACGACAACCCGCTCAGCCCGATACGCAGCGCTACCGCAAGAGCCGACGTTCGGCCCGATCTCGACCCCGTCGATGGCCTCGTTGTAAGCGTCGGGGAGACGGGGGGCGGCCGCGAGTTTCAGGCGCATTCCATCCTCGGACAGCAGAAGAATCGTGCACGAGATGCCCGAGTGCTGGGTGTCGACCGTGCAAGCCAGTTCGATGAGCACTTGATCGAGTGGACACCCCAGGGCGAGAAGTTCCAGGACCCGCTTCAGACCAGTCTGCAGCTGTTCGGCACGCTTCCGCGTAAGGTCACCATCGGGAAATGAGGTCACGGAATCGCTGCTCCTCTGGAAAGGAAAAGAGATTACGGTAGGAAAACATCAGCCGGGGAGCAAGAGAAAGATGGTGAGGTTTTTTTTGCAAGGTCTAGGGCGAGAGGAGGATAAAGCGAACCGGGGAGGATCAAGAAAAAACCGAGGATTTCCACGACTAGGTAAATAGGAGAATAGGGGAAGATAGATTGGGGAAGAACGTGGATTTTACGCCACAGCGGGCAACCTCGGCATTGTGTATTCTTGAATATTCGGAGCGCTTTTCTCCTGAATGGTTCGGCTGGGAATCACTCCCAGGTAACTGCGTTCTGAAGTGTCCCATCTTGGACTGCTTCAGTTGAGAGACATTTAAACACTTCGGGTGCCGTTTGAAACCTCGTAGTTTTCCCTGATTCTCCAATTTTTTTTCGCTGCAAGGAGCTTCATTTTTCAGGCAAGATGCCGTGGGTGAGCGCGAATCGGATGAGATCGACAGTGGACCCGATTCCCAGTGCTCCCATCATCTGGTATTTGTGGAATTCGGCTGTTCTTGGCGAAATATGCAGGATCCGAGCGATCTCCTTGGCGGAGTGTCCTTCGGCGAGAAGCTGGAGCACCTCGCGCTGTCGTGGCGTCAGCCTGTCCATTGAGTTGCTGGGTTTGCGGTCGTTCGATTCCAGCAGACTCCGCTCGATCGTCGGCGTGATGTAGGTGCCGCCGCCAAGAACCGCTCGGATGGCCTCGACGAGTTGGGACGGGGCCGAGTGTTTCAAAACGAAGGCCGAAGCACCGGCGTCGAGCGCCCGGCGAGCATAGGTGGCGTCGGAATGCATGGTCAAGATCACGATCTTTGCCTTCGAACCGCCTTTCTTCAACTTGCGCGTGGCTTCGATTCCATTGAGGAGTGGCATCGTGATGTCCGCAACGATAACGTCGGGCTCGAGTCGTTTTTCTTCCTCGATCAGAGCGTAGCCGTCCTCCACAACACCGACCAGCACGAACTCCTGCTGCAGGAGGCTTCGGAGTCCCTCGGCGACGATCTTGTGATCATCCGCCAAAAGGACGCGGACGCGCTTCATTGGATTCCCTCCAGCGGCACGTACACCTCCACTTTCGTCCCTCGTCCAGGCTGGGACTTGACCGACATCCTTCCGTCGATATGGCGGATCCTCTCCCTCATTCCCGCAATCCCGATCCCCGAGGTGGGTTGAAGCTTGCTTCGTACAAACCCGATCCCATTGTCCTCGACCGAGAGGAAGAGGCCCTCATCGACAGCCGATATCGAAACTCGGATCTCGGAGGCCTGCGCATGCGTGACGACGTTCCTCAAGGCTTCTTGGGTCACACGGTAGATCCCGATTGCAATGTCTTTGGGGAGGGATGAAGGAGCATCCCCCGATGTATAGTCGATCTTGAGCCCTTCGATGCGCGTCACCCTCTCGCACTCCGACTCGATGGCACTGAAGAGGCCGAGTTCGTCGAGTATTGCAGGGTGAAGCTGATGGGAGACGGTGTGGAGGTCGGACGAAAGCGACTTTAACTGATCCTGGAAGTTCCCGACCTTTGCCGCCAATTCCGGCGCGGGTTCGGACAGATTCTTCTCGAGGCTGGCAAGCTCGATGGCAAGGCCAGCGAGCCGTTGACTGAAATCGTCGTGCAGATCGCGAGCAACCCGTCGACGTTCCTCTTCTTGAGCCGTGAGCACACGACCGGTGAGGCGTCGCAGGTTTTGCCTGCTGCTTCGCAGGGCGACCTCGCTGGCGCGGAGCTCCGTTTCTGCTTTTTTTCGCTTCGTGATATCTCGCCATACCGACCGGCTACCGACGACGGCTCCGGCTTCGTTTCGCACCGCCGACGCATTCAGGCTGACGTCGATCCTGTCTCCTTGCTTGTTCGTGATCTGGAGCTCGACGTCTTGCACCACACCGGAGTCAAGGAACGCTTCATAGGCCTTTCTTGCCACGTCCCGGGAATCGGGATGGTACAGATCGAAAACGGAGCGACTGATGATCTCATCTGCCGAAAAACCGCTGACCTTGAGCAGCATCTCGTTGCACGACAGGATCTTCCCGGTCGCATCGATGGAGGAGTACATGTCGGGACCGTGGTCGTATAGGTCCCGGTATTTTGCCTCGGACACCCGAAGCGCCTCCTCGGTTTCCTTGATGCTCGTGATGTCGATGAGGAAACCGTAAAGGGTCGTGACTCTTCCCCGTGATCTTCCCAGGCAAACGATGTCGTGCAGCCAAACCACGCGTCCGTCCGCAGATACCATGCGGTACTCGAAATTGTGGTCATCTCCTCGCTGCGTCGCGTTCCGGCAGAAGCTCGTGGCGAATTCCCGATCTTCCGGGAGAATGTGCCGTACCCAGAAGTCTCGTTTGTACCAGTCCTCGACGGGGTAGCCGAGGAGGTTGACCGCCTGGGGTCCCACGTAGGAGTACCGAAACGTCCTGAGATTGACTTCCCAGGGCACGGCATTCGTGGTCTCCAGAAGACGCTGGTACCTCTGGCGTTGATCGACGGATCCCTCCGTGATGGAAGTGATCGTCTCCTTCTCCTCAGGACGTCTCGTTCGCATAACAACCCTTCAGGCTAGATGCCAGCCCAGATGCGAGATATGAGATGTGGCTCCGGAATCTTCCAAGCCCGACGAGCCTGGGAGCTAGGATATCTTAATTCATGGCCTTTGGGCTCGCGAATAATGGGTTTTCCGCACCGGCAACTTGAGGGGCTTCACGCCGGCGTCACGAAGGAGCGATCGAAAATGCTCCCAGTACTTGCCCGTCACGGTAGTGAATCAGAAAGCGAACGCTTTGGAGGAATCCCCGGCCGTCAGACGTTTCGTTGCGCGCGATCTGGCCCATCCACACGCTGGTCGGGTTGGGGCACGGGTTGCTTTAAGAAAGTTGCCAGCATTCAAGACGTGGCGCGACCTCGACGGCGTTGGTTGCCGAGAAGCCCTTTCCACTCGTATCGCTGTTGTCCCGCACCAAGCCCTGGAAGAAGATGCGTTGGCCGGGAGTGAGGGCGGACGTCGGGACGATCAGGACCACACCCGGTAAGGGGTTTTCGGTAGCTTCCGGGGTAGAGCACTGCTCAATGGTGTATGCCAGGTCGTCGCTTGCCAGGACCTCCACGCTGATTTGAACGCCTTCGAATCCCTTGGAGCGGCCAGATGCAGAGGGAGGCGCGACGGGCTGCGGCGCTTGATTCGGAGTGAGGATGACGGCGAGGTCGTACAGGTTGCAGTTCCCGGAGAAGAGGCGGACTTGTCCCGAGTAGGTTGCCGGGAGGAGCGAATCGTTTCTTGTGCTCACTGACTCGTCATCGGAAACTGAGCTGGAGGTCGCGAGAACTGCACCGCACTCCTCGTAGAGATAGAGGTCGATGTCTCCGAGGACGTGGGAGAAGAAGAGTGACCTCCATGTCAATGTCACCGTTGGTGTGGGTGAACCCCAGGGTCACACTGGCGCGGGTTACGGGGGGCACAAAGATCCGGTATAAATCCTCATCGAGGACCTTGACAGTATTTCCGGCGATCAAGGCAGGAGTGATGTCTCGTGCATTGGGGCAGTCATCGTTGGGTTCGAGCCCGTCGTCGGGAGTTCCGTTGAGGAGAAAGTTTGCGATGTCGGTGTAGGTTCTGGAGAACTGGTAGTAGTAATCGATATCGCTCGGTCTGGAGCAGGAAGACTGTCCCCCGTAGAGTCGACCCACATACAATCCGTTTGCGACCATCGTGCTGGTTGAATCGACTCGCTGTCATCGACGTTTGCCGATGTGGATCAGTTCGGGCCTTTTTCGTGTGAAGACCTGACCAGGCCTAATTGTCTGTCGCCGCCGAGGTGCAGCTTGGCAACTTCAACTTCGGGAACTCCTCTTCCGGTCTTGATCCACGCCGGTGGGCCCGAGCGCCTGCGAATGACCAATGGATGAACATGATGCACACTGGTTTCTACCGCGGCGCTCCACAACACTTTTTGAATTTGATACCGCTTCCGCAGGGACAGGGGTTATTACGGCCTGTCTTCTTGTTGCTTCGAGTCGTCTGGGCGGTCACGGGCTGAACAGTCTTGTCGCCTTCCTCGAATTCGAAGGCAGGGGAATTCAATTCAGGAGCTCTGTCCTGGCAAAAGCATGCCCACCACTCCATTTCCACGACTGTATTCTCGATCGGCCTGTAGGTGCGCCGCTCCTTCAGCAAGGCCGGGATATCCGGTGAACCTTGATGGACGCGTTTCCTCAGGTGCTCGAAGGAAGCTTCATATGGATCAATGAGCCGCTCTTCAAACGCGACACGAAAATCATCGAGTAGTGCCTCCCCCTCGAGCTCACCGCCGCAGATTGCCAGCTGAGTCCAGACCCAGCTGGGCTTTCTTTCCAGTACTGTACGAAGAAGATCCTGGAAGTATTCCAGCACTTCTTTCCGACTCTTCTGACCCCACGCCACCTGAGTGACGAGTGTCCTGATCGCAGCAGAACGCACCCAAACGCTCAGACGACCATCCTCGACCACTTCTTTGATCCGACGATCATCGCCGCCTGCAACCGCAGCCAGGATCCGGTGGAGATCCTCAGTCGCAACCGAACCTGTCGCATCGACCGCAGCTTCGCCCGGAATCGAAAACAGCTCCACGGTCGGTCCAAAAGCGCGCTCCTCACGAAACTGAGCAAGGAGGTACAGAGCAAAAATGTGTCCGATGAAATTGGGCTCAATATCGCTGATCCGATCACGCGCGTTGCGAACGATCGCGATCAGAAACGGCGTAATTTGTTCACGACGGCGGATGGCCCCTTCTACGGCCTGCCGCGGGAAGTAGCCTCGATTGACGGCGAGCTTCCGGAGAATGTGCTCCGTTTCAGGGTCTACGCTGTCGCTCCCAGCATCCGTCCCCACCAAGGCTTGCGATCGTCCAGGTGAACTTTGCACTCCTGAATCCCCGAGCTTCACCTCGAACTTCGACATAAGTCGACACAGACGTTGCTGGCGCCTCCCGGGCGCCTCGGCCCTTTTCGCTGACTCGGCCTGTTTGAGAAGCTCGGCCAGCTCTTCCGCATGGCCGACAATTCGAATTCCGCCGGGGCACGATTCAGCGCCCATCAGGATACGCCGTAGGGGTAGGGCGCGGGGAACGATCTCACGCAACTCCGAGTGCTCATCCTCCCGCAGAAGGACATCCAGAGTTGGTTCCTCACCGTCGGCAACAAGCCGCTCCCAATTCGAGAGATCCCAATCACTAGTAGAATAGCCTTGGATGACTCCCCTGTCGTCGCACGCGGGGCAGAACCACTCCACTTGACCCGGGTCCCGAACCCAGAGGACCTGGAGGAAACCGGGGCACGGACTCCGGCCAGGACGGCGACGGCATCGGACCGGACTCGACCGCCATAGCCCCGCCATCCCGGCCGTGGCTGCCTCCACGATCGTCCCGAAAAAAAGACCGAAGCGCCGGGCACTTTTTGGGATGTCTGGCCCGAGAACATCCCCGTAATGGCGCAGGTTAACAACCCATGAATCGCCCATCGCAACTTCCTCTGTCCTGATTTTTGCAATCGCATCCGGCCCACGGTTAACCGGCCGGTTCCACGGGTCAGGATCGTAGCAGACAGAAAGGCCTTTTTCGCCGTCAGGCTCTCAAGTACGCTGCGATTTCGACATTGCTTATCGGCCAAGGACGACCGCCTTATTTCCCGGTGAGAGAGGCAACGCAGAGTGAGGATCTCAACGGGGACGGAGATCTCGGGGATCGTGTGATTCACGCTTCTCGATTCGATGAGCGTAACGGTCGGGGAAGTGTCGTGGGGCGGGAGCGGTCACCGATGTTCTCCGGATCAAAGGTCAGACCGGGGTGGTCTGGTCAATGTTTTGGAATCGGCGCATGGCGAAAGGGATCCCAGCGGAGATGAAGACTCGTCGGATTCCATCGTTCACCTCTATGATCTGAAATCGCGGCGGACCATGAATCTCCGTTGCAGTGGCTTCAGTAACCGGACCTTCCACATGCCGTCGGCCGAACGTGTGGCCCTAATCGTGAGTGAGACCGACGAAACTGAAGATTTGAACGGAGATGGAGATCTAGAAGATCATGTGCTATGTTTTTTTTCACTCAGACCGGGGATCGGGAATCCACCGGGCTTGCTTGCTCTCTTGGTAGCCCACTCGCGGTTCAAGTCGTGAACTCGCTGATTATCGTTCTCGTTTCAGAATCTTGTATGGCAGGTCCAGGAGCGTTTTTTGACCGGGGCGGAGTACCTTTACGGCTACCGGGAAAACAACGACGGCAAGAATGGTTTCGCCAACCGACTACAGTTCTCATTCTAGTGTCAAACCATTGATTCGGAGATCAGTCATGTTGCGTCCTCATGTCACCCTTCTGCTTCTCGGTGTGTTCGCCAGTGGCTTGGCGGGTTGTGCCACCAATAGCGATGCCACCATGGACAAGAAAGGGAAGTCCTCCTCAGCAAAATGGGGATATAGCGGGGACCTTGGACCGGCGCATTGGGCGGATCTGAGCCCAGAATACCACCTCGCCAAGGCCGGTCGTCAGCAGTCACCGATCGACATCCGTGGAGCTGCCCAGGGGACGCTTCCGGCAATCAAGTTCAACTATGGGCCGTCGCCGGTCAACCTGGTTTTCAATGGGCATACCGTGGAGCAGAAAGAGGACAAGACGAGTTCGATCGAGGTTAATGGAAAGAAGTACATTCTGGATCAGTTCCACTTCCATTCTCCGAGCGAACACACCGTCAACAGCGGCCATTCGGCCATGGAAATGCACCTGGTCCACGGGAGCGCCGACGGTAGCTTGGCGGTTGTAGCGGTGATGATCAACGTAGGAGCCGAGAACCCAGCGTTCGCTTCGGTGTGGGACAACATGCCGACGAAAGATCGGCGGACGAGGAAGTCGTCGGCTACCGTGGATGCCGGACGCTTGCTCCCAGCGGATCGCCGTTATTTCCAATACATGGGATCTTTTACCACTCCACCCTGTACCGAGGGCGTGCTTTGGATGGTCCTCCAATCACCTGTGGAACTTTCCCAGGCCCAGGTCGATCAATTCCGCGCGGTCATCCACGGCAACAATAGACCGGTCCAGCCTTTGAACGGACGGAAAATCATGCTCTCGAATTGAGAGGCGCAAGGCGGCTAGCTTAGCTAAGCTAGCGGATGCCAATTCGATTCGATCATAGATCAATAATGAATTCATGCGCAAAACGGGTAGAGAGGCAGGCAAGAATCTCGGAGTTTTTTCTTGGAGCCCACGCAAGACGAGTTCGATCTGATGGTTTCGTTGGACACGACCGAGATCGGGGCGATGGCGGTGTTCGGCGGGGTTCCGTAAGGAGCGAGGTCTGCGCCATTGGAATTCCGCAGACGGGATGCCAGCTGAGGCCGTCGAGATCTCCGTCGTTGGACCCGATGCGGAGTTACTAAGGAGTACGACTTTCGCTTGAGGCTTTAGACCAGGCTCGCGAACCCGGCGGATTCAATCTGAGGATCGCAAAGTTCAGGGCAAGAGCGAGCGAAAGCCAGACGAGGTAGGGAGCCAGGAGAAGCCCGGCTCCCGGGCTAGTAGCGTAGAATGCAACCGCTGTAGAGGCGACGGTGATCCACAACAGTCCGAGTTCGACAAGGGCGAGACCGGGCCGGCGAAGCCCGAAGAAGATCCAGGACCAGGCTGCGTTCAGGAGGAGCTGAGTCCAGTAGAGAACGAGGGCGGTCGAGGCCCCTTCCTTGCGAGCGACGAAAACCGCCGCCAGGGTCATGGTGATGTAGAGTCCGAGCCACACCGGGCCGAACGCCCGGGCTGGAACCGCCCACGCCGGTTTTCGCAAGGAGCGATAAAGTGCGGCGGGAGCCTTTGCAGCGACGATGGCGGTGAGAAGAGTCGGGAGAGCGCTGATCAGGATGGCAGTTGAAATATTGGTCATCCTGAGGATCTCCCTTGCCGGGGGGGTAAACGAGCCGAAAGGAAAGAGCCGTGAGTAGCGGCGATGCCACTACCCACGGCTGTGGAGAGCTTGCGAGAGAGCTGTCACCGGGTGCGGAACGGGCGGGGTGTGACCCGAATCGCGAGTGGCTGGAGCTCCTTGTTTCCACGTTGTTGGAAGAGAGGTAGAAAGTGAGAGGGCCATCGTGGAATCGCAAGAAGTACATTGATGATATTTCGCATTTCGTTTTAGCTCCTGCTTCACCTTGGTATTCGTTGTCTGCCCCGAATCGGATTCATCAACCTGATCTTTTTTTCCGGAACCGGGGGTTGGCGTCTGATGTCCGATCCTTGGAGCCTCCCCCGAGAAAGCGACTTCAAAGGCCTTCCGGCTCCAGCGACCAACCCACGACGTCAAGTCGGTGGGCGAAGTGGAACAACGCCGAATCGGAGCCCGGAATGTCGAGATGTTCATCGCACATCTGGTTGACCTGGAGCTCGGCTTCGGCTGGTTGCAGCGGCCAGGGCTGATGGTGAATCTCTCCCCGATGGAGGCCCCCACGGTCGTCCATGGTGTAGAGGCAGTATCTCTCCGTGAGCCAGTGTTCAAGAGATCCGACGGTCGCTTCATACATAGGACCTATGGGTGTGTACCGTGCCTCGAAGCGGGGCAATGTTGAACCACCAAGTCGGCGAGATCTGTAGGCGACCGACTCGCCCTCGCGTTGAAGTTGCATCTCTGCCCGGAAGTAGGGGAGGTGAAAGAATCGACGGGCAGCCCAGACCGCAACCATGTTTCCTGCGTCCAGGCTGAGGAACCAAACTCCCGGGCGACCCCGATGCGTCACATAGAGGCGGACGTTCAGTTCGGGAAAAGCCGACAGACCGGGGATTGGAGGCAGGGGTCGGAAGGCCACGTTCTCCATTCGAAAGGGAACGATTCCGATCCATGACGTACCCTCATACTCATCGACCTGGAGCTCGGCAGGAATGAGCGGCTTGACCAACGAACTCGGTACGGGCCAGTGGGCAAAAAGGAGGTCACACCAAGTCTGACGCCAAGTCCATGGACGGCCTGGGTGGGGGTAGGATCTGTGGCCAGTTCGACCGAGTGAATCGGGTTGCATGAAGTACCTCTCTCAGCTGAAACGGTGTTCCTCCGTACCAAATTGACGTTCCGGAAGCGAATCGGTTCCGAGGGTCGCTTCCAAGCTACTGCTTTCGATCCTTTGCTCACTTCTCCCGATCTAGATCAAGGTCTTTCTGCCTGTAAGCACCCCAGGTCAGAAGAACGACGGCGGCAGTTACAAATACCGTCACGATACAGCCGAAAATGAAAACACCAGTTTCGCCGATCATGACCTGTCCCCCCGCCCGCTGAGCATCAGGGAGCCGAGCGAAAGAATCGACGGAACCCAGATGCCGACGAACAAACCATAATCCTTGCTCACTTTGAACCACAGATAGACAGACATCAGGAATGATAAGAGTGCGGCTCCGGCAAATAGGGCCTTCGCCTTCTGTTCAACGGTCATTGAAAAACTCCTTACCTTGGGTAGCGATCGTTCACGGTGGCAATGTTCGCCTCGTGTATGCTGGCGGATTCACAAAACTCTATTTTTCACGAGGACGAAGTGTCTCCGGGGCTCCGGTGAAGACGAAAAACCAATCCGGGTCGGTGATGAGGTTCGATCACGGCGTCCTGAATTCTTGTTGTTTCTCTTTTTCGGCTCGCGCTCCGGTCCGCCGTGGGAACTACCGGGTGTACGTTCAAGTTTCATCTCGCCCCTTCCACGGAGGCCGAATCGGATATGAAAAAGATTCTCTACTTTCTTCTCCCCATCTTGTCCCTGAGCACGGTCTCCGGGAAGCGCCCCGACGACCCGCAGGTTGCACGACTCGAGAAGTGGATCGAGACCCGGACCGAGGGGCTCGCGCCGGGCGTAGCGGTCGGTATCGTGCGGGACGGAAAAGTGATCTATGAGAAGTACGCCGGCCATGCCCACCTCGAGCATCGCGTAAAGGTTGGTCCGCTGTCCCGATTCAACATCGCGTCGAATGCCAAGCAATTCACCGCATTGACTGTTCTGAAGCTGAAGCGAGAGGGGCGCCTCGACCTGGATGACGACATCCGGAAGTACCTTCCCGAGCTCTTCCCGAGGCAGGACCGGGTCGTCACGATTGCGAATCTTCTGGATCAATCCAGCGGGATCCGGGACGTCTATGATCTCTGGGCTCTGCAGGGCAAGACCTGGTGGGAGAACTTCCTCGACAACGGGGACGCCCTCGAACTTCTCACCGCCCAACGGGAACTGAACTTCGCGCCCGGCTCAAGATCGATGTACAGTAATTCAAACTACCTTCTCCTCGCCGAGATCGTTCGACGGGTCACGGGCCGTCGGTTCAGCGAGTACGCTGTCTCCCTATTCGAGCGTCTGGGCATGAACCACACGTCTTTCGCAACGAACTTTATGGCCGTCCTACCCGACCGGGCGAGGCCCTACGGGGACTGGGACGGCTGGAAGGAGTATCCCACGATCACGAACCTCCACGGCGATGGCGCCCTGTACACAACCATGGCGGATCAGCTCGTTTGGGAACGGATCGTCCAGACGCGAAGTGCGAACGGTCTTGACGCCGAGCTCATCGAAGCGAGCCAGGGCCTCGTTCCCGGGAGCCGGGTCGAGGAGTACGGGTTCGGGTTGAGCTTTGGTACCTACAAGGGCCTCGCCTACTCCTACCATGAGGGAAACACGGGCGCCTACAACGCGACGTTTCTCCGATTTCCTTCCGAGCGCCTCGCGGTCGTCGCGATGAGCAACAACGGGAGCATCTCGACCTACGCGTTGGCACGGCGGTACGCCGAAGCCGTCCTGGGACGGGCGCAGTGGACGGACACCGTCCATCCGTCTCGACCGGACACCGTCGGGTCGAAGCCCAAAGTCGAGGAAGTGGTCGGAGCCTACCAGGCGGACGGCGACACTCTGATCCGGATCACGACACGGAGGCGAGTGCTCTTCTGCGATATCCTTGAGGAACAGCCTCTGGTCCGGCTTTATCACGAGGAAGGTGATATCTATCGCTATAAGACGGACCGGGACCGGAAGATCGTCTTCTCGGTCGACGAGCAGGGGGAGCGCATCGTCACTCTGTACCATCCGTCGGAGGAGCCCCGAGTCGGGGCTCGGCTCTCGGCGGAGCCGATCGGGGAGGGGTATGCGACCTCGATCTCGGGCCGGTACTGGAACGACGAGACCGGCACCGAGATCCTCGTCCGGCACCGAGAGGGCGCGGACTACGAGATCATCAGGAATGGCCGGAAACGGGCGGGAGCTCTCGTCGTCAAGGATCTCCTGCGAGAGCGGTCTTATGCCTTGCGGGTGACGCGGGACGACGAAGGACGGGTTGTGGGCCTGCGGGTCGACCACGGGCGTATCCGGAACGTCTATTTCGAGAGGGCGTCCGGATAGGAAGCGAGTCTTCGTTATATGCGGTTGCTAGGAAAGGCTACAATTCTCGTTCGCGTTTCCCTGCGTCGCGGGAATCCTCTGGTGAACACAATGAAGAACCTCCCATTCGACAACACCGATCTCACTTGGCTTGGCCGTCTCGCCCGCGCTCTTTTGCAAGAGCCGCATGCGGCGGATGACCTCGTGCAGGAAACTGTTGTTGCCGCGCTCGAGGGGCCGATTCCCGCCGGGGCGCCACCACGGGCCTGGCTTGGGTCGGTCGCGCGTCGGCTAGCGGCGCGACGTTTCCGGGGAGAGTCGCGCCGCGCCCGACGCGAGAAGGCCGTGGCTCGTCCCGAGGCCCTTCCCGACTCCTCCGAGCTCATGGAGCGGGCCGAGGTCGCTGAGTGGTTGACGGCCGCGGCGCGGCGCCTGCCCGAACCCTTCCGGCGAACGATCCTCCTGCACTTTCTCGAGGGACTGAGTCCGGAGATGATCGCCGGGAAGGAAGGCAAGAAGGCTGACACCGTTCGCTGGCGCTTGCGGCGAGGGCTCGTCCTGTTGCGGGAGGAGCTAATGCGGAGCCACGACCGGGACTGGTCTTCTTGGAGCGTTCTGCTCCTTCCCATGGCTCGCTCCGGTGGAGACGTGAGTCTTTCGGCGACGAGTGAGTCGGCGATGGGGGCTTCCTCGGTGGCATCCCTGATAGCCCTGAAGACGACATGGATCTTGCTCGCGATGGTCGTGCTTTGCGGTACCAGCCTGCTGTTCCGATGGGGACCGTGGCGAGGGCAGGACCGCGAACCGGTGCTCGGGCGCGGCGTCCCGTCCGTCACGACGCTCGCGGCGAATGCCGCTACGGACGTCGATCCGGGTTTCCCGCGCGACGAGGCTTCTTCGAGGCCCGCGATCACTCCAGGCACAATCGCCGACGGACTCGAAGCCGGCGTCGAGCAACCGGTGGAAAGGAACGCCACACCGGTACCCGGTCTCTTCGGGAAAGTGGTGAGTGAGATTGGCGATCCGGTGGCGGGAGCCACGGTGTACCTCGTGCCTTCGGTCTCCGACGCGGAACCCGGTCGAAGCACCAAAACGGTCGAGATCCTGGCTCGAACCGAGAGCGACGCGCGAGGTCGATTCTTTCTTCCCGAGGAGGACTGGCAGGAAGCCAAGGATCTGGAAGCGCGAGCCCTGGACCTGGGCGTGATCGCCAACGGATTCATGCGCCGGCTCATGACTGATGCCCCGTCAAGGCAGCCCCCCGATGGGTTTCTCGTGATCCTGGAGCGGGGTGGGATGCTTTCGGGCCGTGTCGTGGACGAGTTCGGAGTCGCCGTTCCCGACCTGGAGCTCCTGACCCACACCGAAGGCGCCGGAGTCAGTCACGTGAGCCCGAGCCAGGTGCGTCTGCGGGCGGAGTGTGCGGCACTCGGCGACTCCCGATCCCGCTACGAACAGTGCCGTGCCCGGACCGACGAAAACGGGGAGGTTGTCTTCCGCGGCCTGCCGGTTGGGGAGCTGACCGTGCGCTCTCTCGATCCCGCCTGGACCCTCGAGGACCCGGTCGAGGCGAGGGCGGACAGCTCCTTCCTGATCTGGACGGCGAAGCGTCGCCTGGGCGTGTTTATTGCGGTGGTGGATGCGAGGACGGGGCGACCGGTGCAGCGGGCTAGCGCGACCTTCCGCGCGAGGATCACCTTCGCGGACGGGCAGATCGAGGACTACGGTCAGTGGGTGGGACGAGGACAGGGCGGGGTGAGCTTCGTGCTCGGACCGAATCTTCCCCAGCTTGCCGATCGCATTATGACACGGGCGGACTTCTACGGCACGGTCCGCTCGGGAGAGACGGAGATCCCCTGGGAAGCGGAGTCGCTCGTGGACAGCCGCGGCGTGACGGGCGTCGCGGAAGTACGGGTCGAGATCGATCCTTCCGCCGAGCTCGCGGCCGGGGATCAACCCGAGGAGAAAGCACCTCCAACCGTCGATCTCGAACTGGAGGTTAGCTACTCCGACAAGACACCTTTCGAGGGTCGGCTGGTGGTGCAGTGGACCTGTCGCCTGGACGAAGGTTCCGTGCGAAAGGGCTCGGTGCGATCGGAGTCGACCACTCCCGGCCACTACCGGATCCCCGTTCCGGCGGGGGACTTGGCTCTCCGGATCTCCGAGCTCAATGCCTCCGGAAGTCTTTCTCCGTGGACGGGGAAGCTGCGCTGCGACGCGGATCGCCCCGCTCGTGCGTTCGTCACGCTGCCTCGTGGCGCGACGGTGACGATTGTGAGACCCGAGGAGTGGAACGGAGAGTGGTTCGTGCACGCCTCCTGGCGTTCGACGAAGCAAGAGACCTGGCGTGGGAGCTGGATCTACAGTACGGTGGAAGAGACCCTCTTCCTCAGCGCACTACGATCTGCGGAGTGGCGTTTCCGGCTGGGACGCGACGCGAAGTTCGATGTCGGGCCGATGGTGCGAATAGTACGCCTCTCGGAATGGAACGACGTAGTGGTGGACTGACGGGGTTGTAGCGGATTCGGCATCCGTCGTGTCGGGATGGGGTCGGTGCGAAGGTAGCTGACGTTTCAAGCCGGAAGAGGACGGAAGGTCACCATCCGGAAGGACGATTCGAGATTTTCTTGATGAAATCTGGGACGCCTGCCACGATCGCTGCGTTCCTAGGTTGCCATGAATAACAAAGAAAACTACGGGATCGAATCCCTGATGGCTCATTTACCTTTCTCGAGACCTACCTGAATAACACGTTGTACTTCGTCGACGAAGTGACCGACCTGGATCGCAAGTGGCCTCTTCTTCTGGGGACCCGTCCCGTTTTGGTCAAGATCATCCTGGGAGCCTGCGACCGGAAGACGGAGCGAGATTGACGCACCATATACGGAGGCGGCCTGGATCCGCGTCTCATTCCTGAGATCGTCCGGAGAGCCCGACGAGAAGGCCTACGGGTTGTGGCCCACGTGGAGCAGGCGGTCGACTTTCGCGAGGCTGCTCAAGCGTTCTCGGGGGGTGTGTCTGGTCGGGATGCCGAGCCGGCTTCATCGAGCTTGTCGGCACAGAGTTAGATGACCAAGAAAGCAAGTTTTTTGAATCCAACGTCTCACGCCATTCGAATAGCTCCGGATTGTTGATCGAAGTGAACAACCTTAGCCCGGATGATTCATGAGTTTGGCGAGAATCGCCCCAGGTCGCCACTGGCAGCGTCGTTACGGCAATTTCGATCCTCGGCGTGTCTCTAAACACGCCTGCGGTCGAAATCACCTAGACTCCTTGCCAGAAACGACCTGGAACAATTCTCGCTCAAACTCATGAATAATCCGGTCTAGACAGTCCGTTGATAAAGTGCTTTTTGCCGAGGACAAGTCATTTCGGTTCAGATCAAGAAGCCGGAACGGACTCGAATTTGTTGATTCTTGTGCTTTTCGGCGACGCAGAGCTGGGCCGAAAGGGCTGTCCTCGGCGAAATCT
>JAJDCM010000147.1 GCA_029260825.1 Planctomycetota bacterium
CCGGATTATTGAGGGTATTCTGCCGTTGCTTGAGGAGGACAACGCAACCGTGTTGTTCTCGACTCATATCTTTAGCGATGTGGAGCGTATCGCTGATCATGTCGCCATGGTGGACGAGGGCGAGGTCGTGCTCCAGAGCCCGATGGACGAACTGAAAGAGAAGAGTTTCCAGCTCGCGTTTCGAGGAGAACCCCAAGACGCCGAGCTTTCCGTGTTGCGAAGGCATCAGAAAGGGAGCGAAGTTCATCTCTCCGTCGTCGATCTCTCGACGGAAGATCTGGAAAGAATCCGTGCTCGCGAGGATTTCCTCGATGCTCGTTCCCTCCCGCTCGAGGATCTCTTCGTCGAAGTGATCGGTGCTCGAAAGGACGGGAGAGCAGAAACATGAACGTCATTGATTACCTCCGGGATGTTCAGGGAGGGTGGAATCGATCGGGAGTTAAATCCTGGGCTGTCATTCAATTGTTCTGGATGGCTATGGGGGCCGTGTTCTGGGTCTTTCCAGCTCTTGTGGATGACTTCTTCTTTCTGGTTGTCATCTGTTCTTATCTCAGCACCCATAGCAAGCACGTTCTGATCGATGGGCAGAGGGAATGGCTGATCCTCCGGGGATGGAGGAGAGGCGATTTTTTTTCAGCCAGCTTTCTTGTGGTGATCACCGGGTCAGCTGCACATGCTCTGGGGATGAGTCTCTTTATCATTCTTCCTCAAATCTGGCATGAACCGGATTTTCTCGGAGAGCGGTGCCGATGGTGGTTCTTGGTGTGGGACGGTTCCATCCTTGTTCCGATCGTCGCATTCTTCTTGTTCGTTGCTGGAATGAAGCAGTTCGCGGTCTTGCAGGGTTTCACGCAAGAGTGTACAGGCTGTTCAGCCTGGGAACTCAGGGTGCTGTCGATTGTTGGATTCATCGTCTTTCTGGTGCTTCCCTTTCTGGAAAGAGACTCGACCCTGGCGATTCTGCTTCTCGCGATCATCGTTGTCATCGAGATGGCAGGAGCGTTGTTCATCATGGAAAGGTCCCAAGGCCGTTATTATCCGAGCGCTCCACCAACCTCAGGCCCAGGGCGATCGAGAACCGCTAAACGAATGTCTGTCGGATATTCCCCGGTTCGAGCACTTCTTTGGAGGGGCACCGGGTGGAGTGGCGTCATCCTGATCGGGGGCATGGTCATCACGGTTTTTGGCGCGGTTCTTCTGGCAGCGAACTACCTTCTACCCCCGGTGCCACAGGTTTTTTTTGGTGATCCTGAACAGGCCGAAAAACTTGCTACGGAGCGTGATTTTGAAGTCGTCAATACCCGATTCTTTCTCGGATTAGGAATAGCCGTCGCCGGAGGCGTTCTCGCAGTCGCTGGAGCTGCTCGGGGGATCGGTAACTGGTCCGGTGCTCGAGACCGGATCGAGTTTTTCCGCTTGCGTGGAGTCGGCCTGGCTACACTCGTGCGGTGCGAAACATTCGTGTATGCCGGTCTTGTTCTTTTGCCGGTTCTCGCCGGATTGGTTCTGAGCCTGACCCTTTTTGATTCTGCGCTTTTTGGGGCTTTTTTGCTCGTTCCGATGTGGATTTTGTGTCTTGTGTCGTCATCTCAACGGAGAGGGTGGGTACTCTTCGTCGAACTTCCGTTAAGCCTGACTCCGGGTGCGCTCGGCCTGGTGGCGACCCGGCTTTTCGATGACGCCGACCTTGGGCGGTTCGTTTTTCTCGCTTCCAGTGCACTGGCACTGGCTTTTTTCAGCGTTCACGCCTGGACACGTGCCAAGGAGGTCGACTATCGGAACCTCCCATCGATGTGATTTCTACCTGATGTCTCAGGGCTTGTTTCGTGCGCTTTGGAAACACCCGGTGATTTGGGTATGGGATCCGCAGGGTGCCGGTGGGCAAACCGCTTGAGCCCAAGTGGGTTGGCCGAGATCCTGCTTTGGGCCCGGGAACCCCTCTACCGGGAGCGGACCTCGCCACGTAAAAAACATCAACTGTATGGGTTGACATATACACCTGCAGTTCGTACTATACGACTATATTAGTTCGCTGATACACATCAAGGAAACCACTTAGCGATGCTGATCATCGTCGATCCACACAATGGGGTTCCGGTCTACAGGCAAGTGATGGACCAGATCAAGTTCCATATCGCCAGCGGCATTCTGAAGCCGGGGGATGAGTTGCCGTCGACCCGACGGCTTTCGTCCCGATTGGGAGTCAACCCGATGACCGTGAGTAAGTCCTACAGCTTTCTCGAGAGGGAGAAGGTTCTTGAGCGGCGGCCAGGCTTACCGCTGGTGGTGAGTGCTCTTGGCCCCGAATCAATTCAGGAGGCCAAGTTGGAGCAGTTGCGCCAGAGTTTCAAGGGCATCGTCACGGTTGTTCATCAACTCGAAATCGATCCCCGCCAGGCTCTGGACCTTCTGGCAAAGATGCTCAAGAGCGATGAAGAGGATGGTGGTGGGAAGAAGGAGAAGTTGTCATGAGTGCGGCATTCGAACTCACCGGAGTCAGTAAGCGTTTTGGTGCGGCACCTGCCCTGGACGAGCTCAGCCTGAGCATTCCCGAGGGATCGGTCGTTGGCCTGATCGGTCGAAACGGTTGTGGCAAGACAACTCTACTGCGGCTTGTGGTGGGTCTCTATCTGCCGACCGAAGGTCACTGCGAGGCACTCGGGTGTCCGGTGGGAAAGCTGGGCCCCGATGAACTTTCTCGAATCGGCGTTGTCCATCAGGAGAGTCGCTTTCTGGTCTGGATGAAGGTCAGGCAGCATTTGCGTTACATTGCCTCATTTTACAAGGACTGGGATCAAGACAGGGAACAGCGGCTTCTCAAGGAGCTGGAGCTTGATCAGGAAGCTCGAGTCGGCACCTTGTCGCCCGGTAATCTTCAGAAGCTGGCGATCATTCTAGCCGTCTGTCACCACCCCAAGCTTCTCCTTCTTGACGAGCCCATGGCCGCCATGGATCCCATCGGTCGGGAGAAGCTATTCGAGTTCCTCCTCGACCTTTTGCAAGAAGATGGGAACACCACGGTCATCTCATCCCACGCACTACGCGACGTGGAGAGAATCGTAGATCGGGTGGTTTGTTTGGATGGAGGGCGATTGCTGGAAGACACTTCTCTTGACGATCTTCAGGAGCGTTTTGCCCGGTGGATTGTTACTTCCAAGAACGGTGGACTTCCGGATCATTTCTCCGAGGGGTACGTTCTTGAGCAGAAGGGAGATCCGTTCCGGAAACAACTTCTTGTCGCCGATGGCGCCTCCAAACTCGAAGCTTTTCAGAACAAGCATCATCTTGAAGTGACCCTCCAGCCCCTGAACCTGGAACGTATCTTCCCCCTCCTGATCGGGAAAAAGAACTGATGGCTCTCTACGCATTTTTTCGCCTGCTTGTTCGGCCGGCATTTGCTTTCATCCTGCCCTTGTTGGTTGTTTTCTTTGTTCTGCTCCTTGTGCTCTCCCTCGATGCGGACATCTCGCCGGTGCATCGGCTTGATCTGTCCATGGTTGTTTTCTCTCTGGTTCTTGGCACGCTTGTTGGACAGACGGTTCACGACGTTCGCTATCGTTTCTTCTCCTGGACGCTCCCCGGTTTTCAGCGGAAGCTGAGTGCGACTGTCATCGGAATCGGTCTCTTGCTAGCGCTGATCTGGGCGGGTTCCTACACTTTGCTCGGTGGCGAAATGAACCCCATTGCCGGTTTTGCCGGGTTCTTCCTCATCTTCATGGCTTGTGCGGCAATGCAGCGAGCCATTCTGCCCGTCTTGATCATCCTTCTGGCAGCTTTGATCTGGTCCGACTTCATTCTTGGGTTGATTCGTGCCCAGCCAGTGGGATGGACCGCCTTTGCCCTTCTGGGGGCTGCAGCCTTCTCGTATGCAGGTTTCAACCGCGGTTCTTTGCGGAAGATTCTTTTGTCGCCTCATCTCTTTCTCCTTGTCAACATGTTCAACTCGGCTGAGGAAGCCCGGGCCACCGAAGAGAAGCTCAAGCGCAGTTCTCATCCCCGGGAGTGGCTCCGATCGTTTGTCGGTACGGAAGTTCGTGACTGGGTGCGGGCAGTGGAGTACGGAAGCCACGGAGCCATGAGCCGGTTGCGATCGAAAATTTCTAGCTGTGCATCTTTCGCGCTCATGGGCTTCCTGATCGTTCAGCCCGCTTTCATGAATGACCGCTCATTTGGCCTCGGGTTAGAGCACGCCTTTCACGTTCTGTTCAGCCCTCCGGTACCTCTTGAGGCACCGATCTATGTTCCGGTCTCTTTGTTTCAGGCCATCTGGGCGACTGCTTTTGTGTTCCGTGCGGAGGGCTTTCTCCAGCGAGGATGGGTTTATCCCGTGTCTCGCCGACAACGGTCGCAGGTCGTCTATCGAATGAGCCTGCGGCAAAACCTGCGGGTCGTTGTGATGTTCAGTCTTTCGTTTCTTCTCTACGGTGGGCTGATTGTCTTCCTCCGAAGCGGGACGGACGATCTTGATTTCATGCCTGGCTTCTTTCGTGGCGTGATTGCCGTTTCCATCCTGCTTCCTGTTCTTCAGTGGATCCGTCTCTGGCTTCATCATGCGTCCTCTGAAAGCGGGCCCCGTCAGTGGTCCGTGGTTCTTGTGCTACTGGGCGGAGCCTTTTTCGCCGGCCTTGTCTGGCCAACGGCCCATTTCTGGCCCAGGATCTTCGCCGGAGTGGATCTGCCGATCCAGGCCTCACTCCTTGTCGCGCTGGCGCTAGCATCTCAAGGACTCTACTACAAAGTTGTGACGGCCTATTATCAGGGCGAAGATTTGATCTGAGCGAATCCATTCGGGCAAAGCTCTTGCAATCTATTCACCGAATCCTGGAATCTATTCTGTCTGGAGTACCCATGTCTATGTTTCGTTCAGTTCTCGCTCTTGTTGCCAGCCTGGTTCTCGCTACTCTCGTTTCCGCGAGCAACGATTCTCATCTCGAGCAACGGCTTGAAAAGCTTGCGGTGACCCTCGAGTCAGCGAGGAAAGAAGCGCACGTCCCCGGAATGTCCATTGCCATCGTCAAGGACGATCAAGTCGTCTGGGCACGGGGTTTTGGCCTTGCCGATGTGGCGCAAAAGCGACCGGCCGACGAGGGGACGGTCTATGCCATCGGCTCCACGACGAAGGCTTTTACCGCCACCCTCGTCGGAATGCTGGTTGATCAGAAAAAAGTGAGCTGGGATGACCCGGTGACGAAGTACTTGCCCTATTTCAAGCTGAATGTTCGCAGCCCCGATAAAGCCGCCGAGTGCACGCTGCGCGACCTGCTCAGTCATCGTCATGGCTTCTCGCGAATGGGGATTCTTTGGTTTGGGAGCAGCGTTTCGCGAAAGGATGTCTTGCTGACAGCCGCGGGTGCCGAGCCCTGGGACGATTTTCGTGCAGGTTTTCACTACTGCAACGTCACCTACCTTGCGGCGGGGGAAGCCGCGGGCGTCGCGGCCGGGAGTTCATGGGATGAGATGATCGTGAAGCGAATCTTCAAGCCCCTCGAAATGAGCGCGAGCACCTTGTCCATTGCTGAGGCTCGAAAGGACTCTCGTCTGGCTCTTGGTTACAAGTGGGATGCTATCGACGAGGATTTTGAGCCGGTGAAGATGGTCTCTCTCGACAGTGTCGCTCCGGCGGGCTCGGTGAACTCCAATGTCATCGACATAGCCAGATGGGTGCGGTTGCAACTCGGTCGGGGGAAGACGAACGGCAAGCGACTGATCTCCGAAGAAAGCTTGCTTGAAACCTGGGAGCCGCAAATCGAGATGGCCCCGGGAGCGTCGTACGGTCTCGGGTGGATGTTGCGGGAGCACAACGGACGGAAGGTCGTCGAACACGGCGGCAATATTGACGGGTTCAGCGCCCAAATCGGCCTCATGCCAGAAGAAGGGCTGGGCTACGTTCTGTTGATGAATCTTAGCGTGTCACCCCTGCAACAAGCTTCTCTTCCGATGGTCTTTGACGCTTTGCTTGATGAGTGGCCCGGCGAGAGCGTCGCCACGGCGGTGCCCACCGAACCCGAGGATGTTGATCTTGCGGATTACGTGGGACTCTACGTGGCAAACTTCGCGACCTTCCGGGACGCGGAGTTTGAGATCTTCATCAATCATGATCGGCTGGCGGTTGATATCCCGGGGCAGAGGAAGTCTGACCTCAAGCAACCCGGCGCAGATGGAAGGTGGGTTTCGACTCTCACCAGTAGTATTGCGGTCTCTTTTGATCGGGACGACCTTGGCTCGGTGACGGCCTTGAGAGTTCACACGAACGGTTATCGCTTCGAGCTTCCCCGCAAAGGGCTTGAGATCGAACCGGAAGCTCCGGTGAAGGGATTGGAGAAGTTCGTCGGGACTTTCGTTCGCATGGAGGGGGGAAAGCGGGTCAAGATCTTCCTGCGGAAGGGGTGCCTTACCATGGAAGATAAGGGGAAATGGCTGGCGTTCAATACCCCGGACGAAGAGGGCCATGCATCCCTGCGCGCTCGAGCGGACCAGGGCGCGACCTTCAAGACGGATGCCGATGGGGTCGCCGAATCCTTTGTCTTTCACGGCAATGCTGGAGCCCAGCTCTTCACTCGATTGGTTGATACCCCGGATGTCGATCTTCCGACCCTGGAGGAGATTCTGGCCCTTCGAAAGAACGATGTGCGCATCCGGGCGGTGAACGCGGATCGCGGCAGGAAAGTCAGTGGGAAGGTCTGGGTCGCCCAGGCGGGGGTTCGGGGAATTGTAACCGTCTATTCGCGCGGACGAGATCGGTTTGCCAGCCACATGGAGTTTGGCAAGTTCGGTCGCATCGACCTGGTTGGCCGGGGAAGGGAAGCGTGGGCCTACAATTCGATGCGAGGATTCGACAAGTTGAAGGGCGACCGGTTGACGCAAGCGATTCTCGGGCATCCCGGGGCGATCGAAGGGAACTGGAACGACTATTTTGACTCGATTGAGGTCATCGGTAATGACACCGTCAACGAGCGTCCCGTCCACGTCGTTCGGCTCAAGAAAGGTGGCCTCCCAAGTCGCACCTATCGAGTTGACGTTGAGAACGGCGACCTACTTCGGGTGAAGCTGATCTCGATCGAGGATGGGCTACGGATCCCCGTCACGATCACTTACTCTGACTTCAAGGAGTTGAACGGAATTCGCAGCGCTCAGCACGTCGAGATCGAGAACCCCATGTCGGGAAAGCAAGTTTTGACTCTTGAGAAGGTGGAGACTGATTTGGATCTGGGTGACGAGGTGTTCACGCTCGAAGATCCGGAAACGAAGAAATCGCTGAAGGAGTAAGACCTGGGGGGCAGGGAGCTAGGCTCCCTCTTTTTTGGCTTGGACTTTTGGACAAAGAGGAGATGAATCGGATGGAAGCATTTGGAATCATCGGGATGTCAATGGGTACGCTGGGTTTTATCTTCTCGCTCAATGCCATGGCGAAGATTAGCGAGCTTGAGAAACAGCTGAAAGAGGCCGGCCTTCTGCCCGAGAAAAAGGAATCAGCGGTTGAACGGAAGTAGGGTCTACGGATGCTCCGGACGGAGACGTGATGGTTGGAGCGAGATTGCTTTTCTTGCTTCTTCCTGAAGTCTTTCGTATCAAAGAGTGATGGATGAATCACCCTTTGCCGCTTTCTTGACGGAGGATCACTCGTCTGACAGTTTCGTCCGACGGGCCCTTGGCCTCCTCGAGGCTCAGCATCGGTGCATGGCTCTCGTGTTGCTATCCGACTGGGTCTTGATGGACATCCCGAGCCACGATCTTTTTGAGGCGGTCGGGAACCTGCAGCGCCCTTCCTGGGGCTCCTGGAACGGACTTGTTGAGTCATTACGGGCAGCCCGTCGAAGTGCTCTTCGCAGTGGTGGGAAGAATCGGGATACGGTTGCGGCTTCGACCCGATTCGAGTCAGTCCTGGAATTACTGGACAGCCGACTGGATCGGACCGAAGCGCTCTCGCTTTCTCCTCTTGCCGAACTTGCCCGGATGCCCCTTCGCGGTCGACCTCGACTTCGGGTCGTTCTCTCGCTTGCCATTGCACTCCGGAATCGTGTTGTCCACGAGGTTCCCACGGAGGCCGAGTTCTTTGCCCAGGCTTCGCAAGGTCTTCGTTCTCTCCTGGAGGTTCTCTCCAGGCACTGGCCACTCCCTCGCTTGCAGCCCGCTGATCTCTCCCCTCCGTGGTTTGTGGTGGAGGCCGGTGCCGTGTTTGCTTTCAACGGCCTTCGCAAGAACGGCGTCGCCGTGCACGTGGCAAGCGGGGGAAAGAGTCGGGAGTCCGTTGCGGAGGGGCACGAGATTCTTTTGCTTTTCCAGCGACTCCTGGGGAAGACGGGCATTCAGGAAACGGACTTTCGACGATTGCTGGGGAGGCTTGCGCCGGAGGAAATCCGCGGATTCTTGCTCGGAGATTTCTTGGTCGGGAAACCTGTGGGTGCAGGTGGCTTTGCAACCGTTCACGTGGGGCGTCAGCTTTCTACCGGACGCAAGGTCGCAATCAAGATCCTTCACGATGGTTTTGATGCGGATGCAAGGATCCGATTCCGGCAGGAAGGCTCTTTCCTATCTCGCGTCAGTCATCCCGGTGTCATCGATGTGATTTTTTCCGGGGAGGAGACCTTTCGATCACCCCGGAGCCTTGACCCTTCTGTCATGGACTGGGCCAAGGAGTTTGGCCAGTCCGCGAGAATGAAGACTTTCTTGGTGCTGGAGTGGGTCGAAGGAAGAACGTTGGAGGCGGTCTTTCGGGGAATCAAGAGCGGGAAGGAGATCTACTCGATTCGGACGGTGGCCGAATGGTTTGCCGATTGTGCCTCCGCTCTTGCGGCGGTTCACTCGGCGGGCCTGATCCATCGGGATGTGAAACCCTCCAACCTCATGCTGACCGCTGAAGGGGAAACCCGGATCATGGACTTTGGCATCGCCCGAAGTCAGGATGAAGCCAGGACGATCGTCACGACGACCGGTCGGTCGATGGGTACTCCGTCCTATATGAGCCCGGAGCAACTTCGCGCGTCCGATGCGGAAGCCTCGGTCGGAGAGACGACGGATGTCTATTCCCTGTGCTCTACCTTTTACGAGCTATTTACCCGAGCTCGCCTCTATCGGCATGACGAGGAAACGGCGGATACGGTTCGCACGGCCAAGCTAACCGGGCGCCGGCCCGAAAGCCCACGCCTGCACGTGAATGGTCTTTCCTGGGAGATCGAGACCATTCTTCTGGGAGGTCTTGAGGCCGATCCTGCCGATCGTTTCGCTTCCATGAATGCTCTTGAGCGTGATCTTCGCCGCTTTCTTGCGGATGAACCGATTCACTACCGTCGCCCCTCGTTTCGTCGAAGGATGAGGCTAGGATATCGACGACATCGCACGATCACGAACGTGGTTGTTTGCTTTCTGGTTGTGGTGACCCTGGGCATGACCGCCTACATTCTTTCCATCCAGGCCGAGAGAGAGAACACGGCAGCCAAGGAGCGAGAAACCCGGGCCAATCTGGAGCGATCTTACGTGGACCGGGGTCTCGATGCTCTCAACCGAGGTGAGTTCTTCGCTGGATTGCCTTGGCTCGTCTCGGCTATGCGCCTTTATCCGATGGACGAGCGACGACAGCGAGTTCATCGACTGCGGCTTGCGAGTGTTCTTGAGTGGTGTCCACGACTTGTGAGGCTGTTCCTTCCCGGTGAGGGGATCGAGGCCTTTTCCTTCGAACCCCAGGGGCGGTCCGTGGTCATGGTGAAGAACCAGGTTAGTTTTGTCCCGGTTCCGGATCAACCCGGTGTGTCTCACACTGTCACCAGGGGAGCGGTGCGACTGGTTGATGTGGCGGAGACTCGGCCGTTGACGGAGATGGTCTCCTTTGACGATACGATCGACGAAGTCCGGTTCACTCCGGATGGCCTTCGCATGCTGATCGCTCTCAATGACTCTCGCTATGTTGGTTACGACATTCAAACCGGCCTGCCGTATTCTTCGGTGATCCGGCTCGGGCTTCGGCCGGGGAGTTTGGTTGCGCCCCAGGTTCAAAGCGCGTTTGCGTACGAGGAAAAGCCAAGAGAAGGCATTTCTTTTTCCGACGATGGGGTTCGTCTGTTTGCCGCGAGTGCGACTCGAGCATCGGATCGATCGAGGCGCGGGAGTGATAGTGGTTGTAAGCGCATTTTCGAGACCTGGAATCTTGAGACGGGCCGGCGTGAATCTTTGGTGTCCTATTCTCCCCCGGTCATTCCACCGGAGGACCTTTTGGTTCGTAATGGATCGCGGGTTGCGATCGGGTCTCTACCGACCGAGATGGCGATTGACGTCAGCTGGTCTCGAGTCGCGATCGGGTGTCAGGTCTCGGAGGAGGTTCGGACCTTTGAATCACGACCGAGTATCCGGTACGAACTCCTCGTTTGTGATGGGGCAACGGGGAAGCCGATCTATCCTCCGATCGTCCATCCGGATCGGATCAATGCCATCTCTTTTTCAAAAGGTGGGGATCTCCTCGTGACTTCCTGTGCAGATGGCGGGGTGCGCGTCTTCGTGGCTTCGACGGGCGAGGTCATGACGGGGCCGCTCTGGCATCCCGGGATGGTCACCACCATGTCATTCGGGGAAGGGGGGGACATGCTTGCCGTTGGCACCGGGAAGCTAGACCTCGGTACGTCGATGGTTCGGGTCTGGGACGCAAGGACAGGAAAGCCGATCTCGCGGCCGTTCATCCTTGACGAATCTGTTGCCCGGGTAGAGCTCAGCCACGATCAGACTCGAGTTGTGGCAATTACCGAGGCGGAGGACGCCGGGATCGGTGCGGCTCAGGTGTTTTCCCTGGCCAAGGGGAGTCCGCTTACTCCTCCGTTGCCCCACGGTGCCTTGCTTCGGGAAGCTCGGTTTTCCCGGGATGATCAGTTTCTTCTGACCGTGGATCGGTCTGGCGTTGGCCGAGCTTGGCTTCTTTCGGAGGGCGAACTCCTGAGCTATTCAGGAGAAACGAATCCTTCGCACCGGGAATGGCTGGACCCAACAGGTAGGTTTGTTCTCAGTGATTCGCCGGGGCCCCGAGAAATTGAGGCAGCCGGGATCTGGTGCCGAAGCATCGAGGGAGATCCGTTGGGTTCCTCCGGTGCAGATGAACAAGTACGCCAGGTTACTTTTCTGAGAGATGGGCAGTCCGCTCTTCTTGGATGGTCGGATGGTTCGGTGTGGCGTCTTGAGGTTCCGGGATGTCAGCGCCGGTTTGCAACGGCCTGCTTCGAGGATCCGATCGAGTGGCTCGGGATGACTCTCGACGAGAACCTGATCGTGGTGGCAACTTCGAACACCGTGCTCGGGATCGACATGGATAGCGGAGTCCTCGTAGGGAATGCTCAGGAGCTGGAGGGGAAGCTTCGCTTTATCTTGCCGGTTCCAGGCTCTCCATGGATCGTGGCTGTCACGGCAGAGCAAGGAGAGGATTCATGGCCTGGCGATCCTCGCCGGATCTACACGGTTCCGGTCGATGGAGCGGGTCAGGTGCAAAAAGCCCTCTCTCCGGTTCCCGTGGATGGAATTCTGGTCGCTCGGAATCGGGTGGTGGTGGCGCGAAATGACCGGAAGGTGGATGTTTATTCACTCCCCGAACTCAAGAAGGAGAGAGGTCCGGAGTTGCTTGAGAATGAGGAGGCTCAAGCAATCTCGCCGGATGGAAGATTCCTCCTTGTTCAGTACGGGGATCGAGTCCGGGTGCTCGATCTTGACGAGCACGTCCCCACCGGCGTGTCGATTGTTCATGCCCAGGACATCCTGTCTCTTCAGTTTTCTCGGAATGGGGATCTCTTGCTAACGTCGAGCAGCGATCGAACAGCAAGGATGTGGGAGCGTTCATCCGGAAGACCAAGCATCCCTCCCCTTGTTCATGAAGTCGGGGTGGATTCAGTGTTCCTTGACCGAAAACAGTGGCTCCTGGTGACGGGGGGGAGTGACGGGACGAGAATCTGGGATGCGGTTACCGGCCAGGCAGTCACCCTGAAAGGGCAAGTTCCCCATGGCAATCGGCTTCGATTTGGCCGGGACGGATCGCGCCTGCTTAGCACGGATCATTGGGACGAGTTTGGATCCTGGCAGGTTGTGATGCTGCCCGAAGAGACGCGTCCCGTATCGGAGCTTGAGCGAGAGGCGACGCTTCTTGGGCTGACCCAGCTGGATGAGTCAGGTGCGCTTTCTCCGGTGGATGTTCTCGGGTGGAGCCAGGAATGGAATCCCATGGAGATGATCAATTCTCGCTCGTATGTTCTTGGCGACAGGAAACCCTTCGTGCCTTTGCCCGGGGAAAAGGACTTTCCAGGGAATGATGTGCCACCTGGATTTGACCCGTCGAGGATCCCCTCCGAGATTCTCCCGGATGAGCCAGGGAGTGACCCATTTCGCCAGGAGGGTCCCATCCGAAGACGGATCCCAAAGGAGGAGGAGCCTGAGTTTCCCGGTGGACCAGCTCCCGGGGTCTTTGGATCCAGGAAAGTGAAGGAGCAGAAGAAAGAAGAAAAGGAAAAGTAGTGATCCAGGCTGCTTCAGTTCCGTTCCCAAGACAACTTGAGTATTCAAACCAACAGGAGGAAAGAAGACATGGGACTATTCTGGGACATCATGCAACAGAGCCAGATCTCCGACCAGAAGGGTCGAGCTGATTCTCTCGAAGAGAAGGTGGATCGACTGGAAGAGGAGCTTCTTCAAACGAGGAAGACTTTGCATACCCTGGTTTCTCTCCTTGAGCGGGAATTCGGTCGTGATCTGGACGGCGATGGCCGAGTCGGTTGAGTTCATGGTGGACTAACGACCGCGTCCCCTGCCACCCCCTCGGGAACTTCGGCTCGACCGTGATCTTTGAGCTCGTGAGTTTCCCCGCTGACGGGATCTTGATGATTTGTTCAATCCGTTTTCTACGCCTCCCCGGCTTGTCGAGGAGCGCCCACTGGCCCCGCTTTTTCGGTTGCCGGTCGACGGCTGCGAACTTTGGGTGGGCTTACGGCTCGATGCTTGACCTTTTCTCGATGCGGCTCCCGATTGAGTGGTGGCCCGGTTGGCTGTCTTGTTGCTGGACCAGGAGTCTTTACCGCGCTGTTGCCAGTCTCCGTTTTCGCCTCGCTTGTAGACGTTACCGTCTTTTCCCACGTACACGTCGCCGTGACGATCCTTGGCTACCACTCCGCCGGAGCCTCCGGTTCGTTTCCCCGCGACTACCTTGCCACCCTGGGAGCCTTCGGCTGCGGCAACGGTGCCCCTTGCCGTCGATCGATGTCCGCCTCTTGCCCAGTTTTGCCCGTCGCTGACCACGGATCGACCCCAAGAACCGTAGGGACTGGATCCACCTGCTCGTGCGGCATAGTTTCCTGTGTGAGGATTGTATGCACTCCGGGCAAAGGCAGAGCTGTTCGGGCCGTAACGGTAGGCGCCTCGGGAGTAGGTTCCGGTTGAGGGATTGTAGGAGGACCAGGCGCCGGCTCCCCCGTAGGGGCCGTAGGCGTAGCCACCTCGATAGTATCCCCCACGATAATAGTCGTAGCGGGCACCACATCCGTAGGAGAAGTAGGAGGCGTGGCAATGGTAGTGGTAGTAACCATGATAGTGATTATGGTTGGCGATATAGTAGCCGGCACCGAAGAGAAGGGCTCCTGCGACCACGTATTGACCGGTGTATCCGGACGTATATCCCACGACAACTGTTGATGGTGTCGAGTCGTAGACGTAGACGTAGGTCACGTTATGTTTGGGGTGAGTGGATGGAATGCTGTAGATCGTCTTGTGCACATCGGTACACACGACCCAGGGGCCCAGAGGGGCTTTTGAAACGAACCAGACTCCTTTTTCGCAGCAGTAGTACTGATCCCCGACACGAAAAACGTCATAGGGTGAATTGAGAGCGAAGTAGACGGATGTCCCGTCGATCAGGATGAACTGGGGCTTCCCCTCGTAAGTTACGGAGACTTTCGCATCGGAGCGATTGACCGTGGCTTTTTGGGGAATCGACGCCATGATGATTGCCGTTGCGGCGTCAGGAGTTCCCGGCACCGAGGTCAGCACTCGACCCCGTGGATGATCCTCCGGGATCTTTGCGAAGTCCTCGGGAAGGTCCTTCATTGCGGACGACCAGGGGCCATCAATGTTTTTGGACCGAAACCAGCGCCCAGCGGTCAGGAAGTAATAGGAGGGTGTCTCCACACCTGTCTGCAGGAAGACATCACTTTCCGTATTGCTGATGTACAGGAGAGATGTTCCGGGGATCTGGGCCATGCTCGGCGCACCGTCGGTGAGGATGAGTTCGGCCGGTTCGGTGCTGGTGAACACCTGAGGGATTTGTTTGCCGGGTTTTGCCGGGATTTGCTTTCGCACATCGTCCCAGTTGGCGTTGTCCGGAAGCTTCTTGAAACCAGCCGGCAAGGCAGTCGTTGCCCCCCAGGGACCCTTGCGATAATCCGCGGTGGTCAGCCAGGTCTCCTCATTCAGAAGGTAATAGCGATTCGTCGCGGCTTCGAGGAAGAGGTCCCAGTTGGTGTTTGTTGCGAAGAGAAGCCCGGTTTCTTCCACGGCTTCGAACTTGGGTTCTCCAAGAAAGATGACCAGAACCGCGGGTTTTTCGCTCCGGAAGATCGGTGGAGGATCTAGATTCACTTCGATGGTGCGTTGCTGCTGCTGGCTTCGCTCGAAGTTTGATACGACTCGATCGAGGGAGACGAGCATGCTCTTTTGGGGTTGGATTGCCGTGCGAACGATCTTCTCCCAGCTATCCGATTTCTCCTTGTCCGCATTCGGGAACCAGACCTTGACAAGCTTGAGGTCCTTGAAAAGAACGGTCCGGTCCTCAAGACTCGTTTCCGTTTCTGTCTCGATCTGGATTCCGCCGTACGCCGGTTCCTTTTCTCCCTTGGGAGTCACCGCGATTGCCGCCTGGGCGGTCATTGACTTGTGCTCGGGCCACGACTCGATCTGAGGCTGGAAGACGATGACTTCATGTCCGTCTGTTTTGTACTCACGGGGCCAGGTTAGCTCGATGAGGTCTTCCTTGGTGGCGCCAGAACCGTCTTGGGCCAGGCAAGGATCGAGAAAAGCGATGAGGAAGAAGACAACGAGGTATGTTCTGAGCATGATCTGGTCCTGATTTTACGATTCTTATTTTCACCGAAAAGCGTGCGGGTACCCTGGCGATGTACATCGATGTCAGCCCGCGGAGCCCTTGCAACCTATCATGATTGAAGTTGATTTGGTGACCGGGCTGACCCAGATATCCGGGACAGATGGATCGGGTACCGGGCGAAAAGCCGGTTTTCATTGGCCTGGAATGATCTTGCTCGGTGGGGTGAGGGCCCTCGGGGAACCCTCCATCGTCAGGTGAGTCTAAATGGACTTTCTGGGGGCGATCATGTCGGCTTGACATCCTTCCCGCACTAGACTACAGTTGTGATCTGTATCTGGTAGCCAATAAACGACTTAGAATGAGGAATGGCGGGCATGACGAACCTCCTTGGAGTTGCGGTGAATTCGTATCTCCGTAGGCGGGAGCCTCTTTCGCTGGTCCATTTCGTCACCAATCGATGTAACGCCCGTTGCCTTCATTGTTTCATCGATTTTGATGCGCCCGATGTCTTCAAGGGTGACCTGAGTCTGGCGGAAATCCAGAAGCTTTCGCGGACGGTGGGCCGCTCGATTGCGAACGTGAACTTGACGGGGGGGGAGCCGTTCCTGCGCGAAGACCTCTACGAGATTGCGGAGGCCTACTTTGAAAACGCGGGCGTCCGCTCGATCTACATCACTTCTCATGGCGGATTTCCCGATCGTATCAAGACCTTCCTGGAGCGTTTCGAAGCAAGTGGAATCGACGGAAAGATCATTCTCAGCTTTTCGATCGATAACTTCGAACAGGAGCACGATGAGAATCGACGAGTGGCCGGACTCCACAAAAAGACATTAGAGAGTTATCGCCTCGTCCGCGATCGGAACCATCCAGACGTTGTCGCGAACGTCGCCATCACCGTGACCGACCACAATTATCATCGGGTCATGGATCTCTATGATGACCTGAAAGCTCAGGGTGTTGAGGCCTTCAGCGCGATCGCCATGCGGGAAGAAGGGGTTGTCAAGTCGATCGACGAGGGAATGAAACGCAAGATCTACGATTCCTACCTGGCTCTCACCCAACGAATCAAGGAGGATCTCGACAAGAAAGAGACGGTCGGGTTCAAGGAGAGCGTTCAGGGCCGGATCATGAACGTAAAAAACAACATCATCTACGGCACACTCGAGAAGATGTACCTGGATCCTCACTACATCTCTCATTGTCCCGCGGGTGCCCTTTTTGGGGTCATCTACGCCAACGGAGATGTTTATCCGTGTGAGGTCCTCGAGGATCGAAAGCTCGGAAATCTTCGGGAATACGAGATGGATTTCCAGGCTCTCTGGGCCAACGACTCGACCCGGGATTGTAAGAAATTCATCAAGGACACCCGGTGTCATTGCACCTATGAATGCGCGTGGAGCATCAACGTTCTTTCCAATTTTCGCTACGTGCCACGGCTTGTCGGTGGCGTGATCAAAAGCTACGTCTAATCCAGGAATCGTCTTCGTGAGCCACGATCCGCCGCCGCCCGTTCCCTCGATCGCCATCATCATCCCCTTCACCGAATGGAACGGCCTCGTAGAAGAATGTGTTTCTCACTGCCTTGAGCTGGAGTATCCCGACTTTACCCTGCTACTCGTTCCGAACAAGGGCGCCAGAATCCCTGGTCCGGTTCGAGAGAATCCGCGAGTTCGAATCGTAGAAACGGAAACTCATCAGATGTCCGTCAAGCGTAATCGGGCAGCAGAGTCATTTGCGGCGGATTGGTACGGTAGTATCGATTCAGATGCCTATCCCGAGCCCGATTGGCTCTCGGCCGCCGCCAAGGTCGCTAACGATGTCCCGGAAGCGTGGATCCTGGGAGGCCCGAACATTTCTCCCCCAGCTACGACCTGGCAGAATCAAGCCGTGGTGAACGCTCTTAAATCCGCCCTCGTTGGTGCATCTCGTGCCTATATGAAGAGGGTCGGGGAGAAGGATCGATTCGTGGAAGATGTGTGGACCTGCAATGCCTTCATCCGAAAAGAGGTCTTCAGCGAATGTGGTGGGTTCGATGCGGAACTCTACACCGCTGAAGATACGGAGCTTGCCCGACGTCTGGTGGTGTCTGGTAAAAAACTCTACTACAGCGATAGCATCCGTGTGTTTCATCACAACCGTCCCTTGTTCGGCCCGTTTCTGAGGCAGAAGTTCGTGATGGGGTATGGTGCTCTCCCTTACATCAAGAAGCATTTTGGTGCTCACATTCTGTTTTGCTTTGCACCAATCCTTGCCCTCGGTTTTCTCTTGCTGGGATGGCTGGGCGTTTTTGTCTCTGGCCCGTTCTTTCTGATCTGGATGATGGGGTGCGCATTCTATGGGGCTGCTGTGGTTCTGGAAGCAGCTCGCTGGTCTCGTTCTCTGACGGAAACTCCGATCACGGCGCTGACCATCGTGCTCGGCAACTTGACTCCCGGAGTCGGCCTTCTTCTTGCTCTTTTCGGAGTGAAAGTACGAACCCACCGGATCTACACCAACTTCGACGAACAACACGTCTCCGGGGAATCATCCCCGTCGGCTCACTGATCCTGTCGTGAACTGTTCCTTTGGATGAAAGTTCTGTCGTTTGTCGAGGTTGAGAATGGAAGGTCCTCGAGTCATCATCGTGATGGGAGTGAGCGGCTCCGGCAAGACCGAGATCGGGGGGAGGCTTGCCCTGCACATCGGTGGGACATTCCTTGAGGGGGACGACTTTCATCCCTCACAAAACGTTGCCAAGATGAAAGCGGCGATTCCGCTCGGCGACGTCGATCGATTCCCCTGGCTGGAGGCGATCCATGATCAGATCGTTCTGCGGCTCGATCGAAGGGAGTTGATTGTTCTTTCCTGCTCGGCTCTCAAGGAAGCATATCGATTGCGCCTTGTTCAGGGAATCGAACCGTCCAGGGTTTCCTGGGTGTTTCTTCAGGGGAATCCGGAAACGCTCCGGCGGCGGCTTGCTGAGCGATCTGGACATTTCTTCTCACCCGAGCTCCTTCAAAGCCAGCTTGAAATCCTGGAGGAGCCTGATGAAGCAATCGTCATGCAGATCGAAGAGACTCCCGAGAGGATTCTGGAGCGTCTTGTGATTCTGCTGAAATCTTCGGTTTGAAGCCACTAGCTGCTGGCACTCGCCTCTGCGCCTTCGCTTCTCTCACCCGCCGTGTTTCCTCTGCGAATTGAAACCAGGTAGGCGATCGCTACGAAGAGGAGCAGAAATTTCATTCCGGTCAGTAGGCTGACGTATTCCACGATGCCGCCGATCACACCTCCAAGGACGTTGGACGCAAGAGCGTGTCCCGGATCTTTGACCTGTTTGAAGGAATGGGCGAAGACGATTCCCGAGAAGAACAGCGGAAGGGCGGTTAGCCCACCGACAACGACAATTCGAAAGATGAACGACCCGCCGGTGAACGTTTGAAGAGGAATCACGTAGTTCAGGGCGAGCGCCAGGAAGAGCCCCACGTAGGCCCATTTGACCTTGAATTTGTCGGTCAGGCTCATGAGCAAGCATGAGAGCAGGGCCATGACGAGAATCGAAAGAAAGACCAGTGTGTTGACGTACCAGGTTGAACCAAAGACAAGAGCGATCGTGGTGATGTTCTTGGTCTGCAGGAGCATGAAGCCGACGCCAAGGGAAAAGAAATGCAGGTTCGGCACGCGCTTTCGCCCACCCACGGCTCCCAGGCCAAGGGTCGAAACGAGCAGGATCAAGCCAAGAGCAATCTTGTATTCCTTGGGAATGGACCGATCTTTGGCGTAGATGAACGGCCAGTCGTCACGAGCAAGGATGATGTCCTCGGGGATGGGTCGCGGATCGATCTTGATGAGTGCATCCTTGCCAGGGCCAGCGATGAAGACCACCCCCGCCGGTGCGACACCGAGCTCATGGAGCGGCAAGGGTTCATCATCATAGGCTTCCCGGAGCATCTCGAACATCCGCTTGGACATCCATTCCGTTCCGACTCCAAACGAGGTGACGTGCACGCCATCGGGTTTCAGCAGGCTTCGCACTTCGGTGAAGGATTCCACGGTGAACACATAGGAATCGAGCCGGAGAGAGGAAAGAGTGCTGAGGAGGCGCTGTGAGTCCAGATAGCCAAAGACCACCACGTCGTAGCTACCTTTTTCTGCATGGTTGAAGAAGTGGCGCGCGTCGTCGATGTAAAGGTTGACGCGAGGATCACTATAGGGGCGATTTGGATGGGAGCGCTTGCCGAGTTCGGCTGTTTCCGGATCGATTTCCACCACGTCGATCAGCTGGGCTCCGTTTCGAAGGGCGGCCGCGACGTCGTTTCCCGTTCCGCCGCCCACGATCAGCACTCGCTCGGCATTCTGCTTCAGTTTGAACGGAAAATCGTACTGTTTTTGCCAGCGCTCGAGGGCCGGATACTGGGCCACTTTCTCATCGCTGAGATCCAGGGTGATCTGATAGAAATCGTTGTTGACGGAGACGTTGAAGCCGACATCCATGGGCAAGTATTCCACGTCTTCGTCACCGACGCTGAACGGGAGAATGGCTTGTGTATCACGCTGGATGCCTACGGGTTTCACCGTGATCTTGTGGTAGGGGGACCAGATGGTGTCTTTGTCGAGATTCCAGGTCAGCCCCGTGATGGCAAGAGCGATGACGATCGTGAAGCCCTGAAGGACTCTTTTTCCCGGCATCAACAAAGCGAGGAGGGGAACCCCGATGAGGAACCAGGACCACGCCGGAAGAGACAGGAAAGAAAACAGAGAAAAGACGAGGATCCCGGCAATGGAACCGACCAGGTTTGCCGAGTAATCAAGCAGCGGTGACTTGTCTCCAAAGCCACGTCCCACCGCCTGTCCCAGTGGAATGAATGTCACGGAGACTGCGGTGTAGAAGATCGCCAGAAGGAAATAGAGGTTCCACCGGAAAGAGGTTCCTCCCTCGAGGGTGAAGAGCCACATGCCTCCTCCGCGCTCGACTTCGACGTTGTCGAACATGACAGCGAGGAGGATCAGGCCGAGCATCAACGGCGCCACGAAACGCACCGTATCGAACTTCCTCTTGGCGATGACCATCCCGACGCCCATGCCGAAGAAGCACGCGATCAGGACGAAGTTGGTGAAGTACGCGATGATGTGGACGTGGCCGGGAATCCAGCGGATCACGGCAAGCTCAAAGTAG
>JAJDCM010000148.1 GCA_029260825.1 Planctomycetota bacterium
GTCATCGATCAGATCCCCGTCCACATCTCCGATGTTTGCCACGGAGGTTCCAAAATGGGTCCCTGCCGTATTGGGAAGGCCCTGGATGACAACTTCAGATGCCACATCTCCGTTCCGCTGGGCTTGTACGTACGTCGGAGAGGAAAGGGCCAGCACGAGAAGAATGTGGAGAGAACGCTGCATGATTTTGCTCCTTTGGAAGCGATCGATCGGCTCAAGAATTGGCTGTATCAGAAGACTCAGCGCATGAGAGGGAGGGGCGTTACAGAGGAAATCGACTTTTTTGGGAGGTCTATGCGGTCGGCTGGGGGCATGCTCGCCGAGCCGATTTCCCCCCGAACCGTCTCTGAGCCCGTTGGCGCCATGATCTTGCTCGTCCCGAGGGAGAGGCACTCTGGGGTTTTGGGAGTACTCCTGGAGTTTCGGAGGAGTTGGTGTTCGTTGGGGGGATTGACGGGAAGATCTACGCGTTCAGAAGGTAGGGGTTTTGATCCGGCCCCGTCAACGAGCCAGGTGATTCCGCGTCCCATTTGTTGACGGGGTGCCGGTCCGATCCTCTCCTCAGGATTCTTTCTTGCGCTTCATCATCGACTCGGCGACCGGGCGTTCATGAATCATGTTTCGAATGAACCGAGCCACGGTGGATGCGGCCTCGTCGTAGTTCGAGAGCACGACCACGGTGTATCCAAGATCCGGATAGACGCTGAATTCAGCATTGATTCCGGGAGCTCCGCCATTGTGACCAAAGAAGCGATGACCCTTCTCAAGGTGATCACCAAAGAGATAGGCGTATTGCATCTCCGGGGACCCCATGGAGACTTTTCCTGTCGTGAGGATCTTCGTTGACTCGGGGGCAAGAATTTTGTGATTCATGAGTGCCTTGGAGAATAGCAGGAGATCTTCGGCTGTGGAGAATCCGCCCCCTGCCGGTCCTCCTTTGACTGTGTGAAGAAAAAGGTTATTGCGTCTTGGGCTCTTTCTATTTGAGCGGTGTCCGTCAAGGCTCGTCCGCGTATATCCAATGGCCAGATTGGGAACAGGCCGGTCCATTTCGTAGCAGTCGGTATGGATCATTCCGGCCGGCTCACAGATGTGTTCCCGGACATAATCGTAGTAGGTTTTGCCTGTGATTTTCTCAATGATGAGCCCCAGGACGATCGGGCCCGAATTGCTGTAGCCAAACCGGGTTCCTGGGTCAAACGAGAGGGGGTCGTCGACAAACAGGGGAAGGAGGTCTTTGACCGTACGGAGGGTTGGCCAGGTTTCCTGAAACTTCTGGTTCCAGTAGCTCCCCATTCCCGACGTGTGGGTCAATAGATGATGGATTGTTACTTGATCCGCGATTTCCCGGTTGGGGTAATCCGGCAGGTGAGTGCGCACAAGATCATCGAACGAGAGCTTCCCCTTCTCGGCTAGCTGGCAGATTGCAATGCCCGTGAACATCTTGTTCATCGAACCCAGATTGAACTTGGTGTCGATCTCGTTCTTGACGTCGAATCGCTTGCTAGCCAGTCCATAGGCCTTCTTGAAGAGGGGATCGCCATTCTTGGCCAGGAGAATTGTTCCGGAGAATTCATCCTTCCGGACGAGTCGACCCACGTACTTTTCCAGCGCCTTGACCATCTCGTCGTCAGACCAACGTGCACCGGTATCGTTATCGGTCAAGAAAGGGGGAGGCGGGCTATTACCCTGTGTCGCGTCGACAGCTCCGCCCACGAAAAGAGCACCTAAAGCCAACAAAGATCGTCCTAGCTGAATTCTCATCGTTTCTCTTCCTCCTTCGGAGTCGTCGTTTCTCATCTCGGAGGGCATCGAGTGGCCAGCAAAACCGAGACGTCAGCTTCAAATACGGGTTCGATGGGAAATCCCTGCATCAATACTAAAAATATGAGTGATTCTTTAGTAGAAAATGCTTCTTCGAAGGGTGGGATGATATCGTCTGTGGGTACGCATTGCCCAAGGAGCCCAAGGCGCAAATGAACCGATCCAAGCGGTACGTCATCCGAGATCCGGAGCAGCTCGCTACGGTTGCCTCACCCGTTCGTCATCAGATCTTGCGCACCATGAGTGCCATCGGTCCCTGTTCAATCAAGGAGCTGGGAGGCCGGTTAGGGCGGTCGCCCGAGTCGCTCTACTATCATGTGAAAGCACTGGAAACTGTTGGGCTTCTGTTCGTGAAGGAGAAACGGGTAGTTGGGCGTCGGCACGAAGCCATCTATGACGTTATCGCAAAGAGCATCCTCACCGATCCGACCCTGGCGTCCAAGGACTACATCGACGCAATGAAGGACACGACCTCGCCTCTGCTCCGGTTGGCGGACCGTCAGGTCCAGTCAGCGCTGGATCATCAGCGCGAAACAGGGTCCCAGCGTCACAAGGCACTCCGGATCCAGCAGGTCAATGCACGACTCTCGAAAAGCGCCATGAACGAGCTCAATCGCAGGCTCGACGACGTTCTTCAGTTTGTTCATGAGAATGATCAGGAGGACATTGATTCCATGATTTCGGTGACTCTGGCGGTTGCTCCCCTTTTGTCGAAGTCATGAACGGCGAGGGGTTTGGAGGCAGCAGGACAGCGGCCATGTCTCGATCGCGCCAGGAAGAGCGAATGGGACGGCGTAGAATCTTGGGCTTGCGATGAACCTGCCTTCGTGTTACATTTCAGAGACCCTATCACGCCATCCCCTGTAAAGGGAATTATCATGTCTTCATCCCGATGTATCGGCCTTCTTGCTCTCTTTTTCCTCTCTTTCCTTTCGTTCCCCGGGTCGGCATTTGCTGACGTGGGAGACATCCTCGCTCTTGAGCGTCGAATTCACGCTCGAGCCATTGCGGTGAACCCCTCTGGCAATCGAGTGGAGGATGAGAAGACCGAGGTCGCGCCGGATCAGGGCCCATGGGTCGCCGCTGATGCGTCCAGCGCCAGGGCCGACGAAGTGGAGTCGGTGTCGTTCGTTTCGACTGCCTATCAGAATTCCCGTGGGGTCTTTGTCGAGGGAAGTGGATTCTTTCAGGCCCAGGGATGGGCAACTTCGGACACCATTCGCGTCGAACCCAGAATCTCGGGCGAGTCGGTGGCCCGGTCCGTCTATGACCTGACCTTCACCTTGAATTTCCCCCGGGAGATTCACATCCGAGGCTCCTTGCGCTCCGAGTCCCAGTCGTTCGAGCCTGCCCAAGGGGGAGCACTCCTCTTGCTGACTGGAGACCAGGGAGAGGTACTTCGTCGTCAGGTGGGCCCGATGTCGGAAACTCTGGATCTTTCCTACGACGGCTTCCTCGAACCCGGTACTTATCGGATTCTCGTCCGCGCAAACCGGGGGGGAGGGCGGCGGTTCAGCGAGCGGTTGGGCATCGGGCGGTCGTCTTTCGATTTCGCTCTTTCGTTTGAAAGCCGTCCTCTTGTGCTCACCGTATCCCCTCTGGTTCGGGGGCAAGAAGCTACCTTCTCCGTGCGTGACGCCGATCCCAACATCCAGGTTACGCTTTACGCGACGAAGAATGGGTTGTGTTTACTGCTCTTTTGTTCCCCCATCATTCCCTTCAACCCGCCGATCGTAACCCGGGAGGGGGTGACGGATGGAAACGGAAGCCTTGATTTCTCAGTTCTCGTTCCGGGGTCGATCTTGGAGCCAGTAATCCACTGTCTCGCGATTCAGACGAGGGGTGGACCAACCGGAACTTTCTCTGCCTCTTCGGGTGTTGTTGAAGTTCAGATTTCCCGATAGGTGTCGTCAAGTCGGTATATGGCTCTACTTGGGGGGAAAGATGACGTTCCAGTCGTCTTTCATGCTGACGATTGTCCAGCCGCGAGTGGGAGCTTCGTTGAGCCCCCGATCGAGTTTTCCGATGTGTGACTTTCGACTGTAGGCCCACTCCCGCTTGGCATCATCATGAAGGATAAGCAGTCCGAAGCGGTCACCCTTTCCCTGGGTCGTCCATTCAAGCATCTGAAAATCGCCGTCCGAGTTTCCGCCGGCGAACAGGGGGCGGCGGCCAATGTGCTGGTGGATCGCAATCGGCTTTCCGGCTTTGTCATCCAGGAAGTTCATTTCGGGAAGGCGGACGATGGCCGGTTTCCCGTTCTGGACCACGTATTCGGTCTTGATGCTGCTACCGATGACCTGCTCGCGCGGGACTCCATAGACCTCCTCGGCAAAGACTCGCATGAACTCGATCCCGCCGCCCGACACGATAAAGGTCTTGAAGTTGTTGGCCCGAAGAAAACGGAGGAGCTCGAGCATGGGAGCGTAGATCATCTCGGTGAACGGCCTGCCGGTATCGGGGTGACGGGCCGTGTTGATCCAGGCGGAGACGATTGCCTCAAATTCTTCCGTGCTCATCCCGGCGTGGGTGGCCATGACCATCTCGAGCAACGCTTTTTCGCCCCCGGCGAGGGCACCTTTGACATCACCTTTCAAGACCGACGCAAAGGGCTCCTGGGTCTTCCATTCCGGGTGCTTGGGGGCAAGCTCTGCGATGCGATCAAAGGCGAACAACATCTGGAAGTACATGGGTTGCTCGGACCAGAGGGTGCCGTCGTTGTCAAAAACGGCAATGCGTTCTGCCTCGGGGATGCCGGTCGTATTCACCTTGTTCACGAAGGCGACGATGGCCTTTTTTGACCCTGTATCCTTCCAGGATGGCAATGGTTCCGAAGCGTCAGGAGTAAAGGCCAAGAGGGCAAGGAGCGTGATGATGGTCGTCATGTCTGTTTCTTTTATAGAACGCCGCGACCCTGAACGATCAGGACCCGGCTTGACTCATGTTTCGGCGAGAATTTCCGGTTATGTTGGGGGCTTGGTGCTTGTTTCAGACTCTCCACTTCTAGCACAAACTGTGGGCCGGATCAGGCCTCGTTTCGGGAATTTGTCTCCGTGTCGCAGGATCGACCCTCTCAGGAGCGGTGCACATGTCGTAACTCATGGCCTTACAAACCGCCGTAGAGCCATCTCTTGAAGAACGATCTCCGCCTGCAGAGCCTCTACCGCATTCCGAATTCCTGTGCCTGTACGCAAGGTTCGGTGGAAGGTGAAAAGTTTCTGTTCGAGTGCCGGGACATTTCCATCCAGGAGGAAGGCAACCAGAGCACCGGCCTGAAACATGAGATGGCGAGATCTGGTGACTTGCTTCTGGTCCAGTGAGAACCGGAACAATAAGTTGAGCGGTCCGAGGCCGCCTTGATCCTCGAGCTCCTGGAGTGACCAGCGACGCGCCCACCGGGGGTCGTCAGCCTTTTCCTCCAGAAAGAACCGTTCGCAATACATGGCGGCGCCGTAGCGGAGCCAGAGCGGGATCTTCTTTTCGGCCCAAAATGCAGACGCCGAGAATTCTCCCGTAGGATTTTTCTGGACGGCCTTGATCGTAAGAGGGCTCGGGTCGAGCCCTTCCACAAAGGCTTGAGCTGCGGCGTGACGCACGGCGAAAGGACCCCAGAGCTTTCCCGCCTCACTACTGTTATCCCAATAGGCGCACGCTGCGCCCGGGTATTCATGGTTTGCTTCGGCGTCCAACCAACGCTCACACGGAAATGCGTGGTGTAGTGCCGAGTATCCGCTGGACGTTGGCGGCACCTGACCGTCATCGGATCGGGTGTTCGCGAAGTCGTTGTACTGGATCAGGCTGCGGAGAAGGATCACGGTGGGCGGGACCGCAGGTTCCATCCCGAACAACCGTTGCAGGTCGCGCCGGGTGGACTCCATCCATTGCAACGCGGAGCCTGTCGTCACCCGGTCACAAGTCGAGTAGGCGACAAAATGCGTCGAAGGAATTTTCCACCAGCGCAGAAGGCGAGAGTGGTAATCGTTGGCGTCTTTCTCGGACCACCACTGGTCACCACACAAGAAGTTACCGTTCACGGAAGGATCCAGTTCTTGTGTCGTCTTCCAGATCCCGCTGATATCCTGGTGGTAGCCGCGAGCGTTTGCCCACTCTTCCTTCGCCCGCAACCACTGGACCCCCGCAAGAGCGGGATACTGATCTGGATCCGAGATCATCGGCAGTCTTTCGACCACGTCCGCAACGGGAAGATTCACGGAGGTTTGCTTCAGGCCCAGTTCCTCAAGAATTGCCGATTGTAGCTCCTCCGGAAAAAAGCCGTCGGGACCCGGACCACCCTGGTAGGCCACCCGGCCATCACGAGCGATCAGGTAGAGTCGGTCCGGCCATGCATCGTAGGCACGGCATGCCGCATCGTCGATCGTGTCAACAACCATCGGCATGGGCTCCAGCTCCAGGCGGGTCAGGCAAGTTTTCGCGACATCTTGTCGCTCGGCAAGTGTTGTTGGGTCCTCGAGGATCGGATCTTCATCCCCACCTTTGGGAAGATAACTGTCCAGAGCGTGGGCCTCCCGGACGTAGACCACAAGAAACTGAACATCCTGACCGTGGTTTCGCCACATTTGTTTCAGCCGACCGGCCGATTCTCGAAATGGCGGTCAGGTCCAGCTGCCGAAGATTAACGCAACCGGCCGATCCCCGGCGAAGTCAGACAGTGTTACCCGCCGGCTTCCGTCAACGGTCTGCAGGGTGAAGTCCGGAGCTCTGGCCCCGGTCAACGATCCTGCTTCTGCATCGTGATTCTCCGGGTCGAAGGACCAGTTTCCGGCAGCTTCGTTAATCCGATGAAAATCGTTGAGCTCCGATAACGTGAGGAATCCGTCATCGTTCTGATCCACGCCGCGAAGGATGCGCTCCCATGGGTCGGTGGTCTCCACTTCCAGGAGCCCAAATTGTTTGCCTCCGGGGCGCAACCCGTAGAGGGCCCGCTGCTCGTTTACTTTCTCGAACTCGGTGCGTCCCACGCGACCTGTTTGGTCGGCATCGTAGGCCGCAAAAGCTCTTTCCAGTTCTACGGCAACCAGGCGAGACGGGACTCCATCGTCTTGAAAATACCAACCCAGTAGGTATACGGCGTGCTGCCTTCGCTCCTCGCTCGGGCTCAGCACTCTCATCCGTCGACCGATCCTGGCAAAGTCCGAATCGGTTAGCTGGCCGTCCTCGTTCCGATCAAGCCGAGAAAAATCGACACCGGTCCGGCTGTATTCTGCCCGGCTGATCCTGCCGTCTTCATTTGCATCGTAGCGATCCGTCAGATATCCAAAAACCGGATCTCTCATCGCTTCTTTGCCGTCACCGCCGGGAACCTCGATATTCCGGGTTGTCTGGCAAGAGGCAACCAGCAGGGCAAGACCGGCAACCCACTGTCCGGGGCGAAGGCGACTTTTGACTCGAGAATTGGATCCTGATGTAGTCATGGAGGAGACGATAAACTTTGTCGGCAAGACAGTCCACTTCGAGCCATCAGTGGTGTGATGTCTGGCTTTGATTTCTGAGCTTTTTTCTGCCATGGTAAGATCACACGGCGATCGCGCGGGGGGGCCGCACGGTCAGGAGCTCTGAGGGGGGGCGATGCGGTGGAAAATGTCTGAAGCTGAGCTCTACGGCCCGATCAAGCTGTTCTTCGAGAATCAGGGCTACGCCGTGAAAGGAGAGATCGGAGCCTGCGACATCGTGGCTGTTAGAGGCGATGAGGATCCGGTTGTCGTCGAATTGAAGGTGCGGCTGAATCTCGCACTCATCTTGCAAGCCGTCGACAGGCTCGCGATCTCGGAGGCCGTCTACATAGCCTTTCGTATCGGAAAGGGCAACAGCGCTTCTTGGCGATCCCGGACAAAGCAAGTGAAGAGTCTTCTTCGTCGCCTTGGTCTTGGACTTCTGACTGTGTCTGACCGGGGAAGGGTTGTTCCTGTTTTGGATCCGGCGCCCTATCGACCCAGGTCTAGCAGTCTTCGCCGCAGGCGCTTGCTGAAGGAATTCGCGGAGCGTGTGGGAGACCCGGAGGCTGGCGGTTCTGCCTCGCGACAACGACTCACCGCCTACCGCCAGGACGCCCTCCGCTGCGCGAGAGAGCTTGCCGGTGCCGGTGTTCTCAAGCTCAGCGGCATCCGTGAGCGCGCCGGAGTTTTGCGGGCCGGGCCCATCATGCGCGACAACCACTACGGGTGGTTTGATCGGGTGAAGACAGGTCACTACGCTCTCTCACCCAAGGGACGACAAGACCTGGATCAATGGTCCGGCGCCCTCGAGGATCTCCCGCCAAGGTCGGATGATTCAGACACGGCCCCGTCGTAGAATTTCGAGTGAAGGCTGGTCACTGGACGTCAAGGACGATTCCATTGGTCACGCTGAAATCGAGGGAATTGCTGGCACCCAGGTCCTTCACGATACCCTGGAGAAAGATAACCGCTGGCGTATTAAGCCCGCTACTCCGGGTTGCAATCCAGGGGACAGCCTTGGGTGCGGCGCCAAACTCCCGTGCTCCGCCGCAAACGAATGCCGGGAGTCCCGAACCTCTCAAGCAGCGAAAGGGTTGGGGGGACTGGAAAGGATGCAAAGGTGTCGGGTTCAAGGTGTGGCCGAGGGATTGGCCAGAAGCGGTGATTTCGGTGCATGTTCCGGGGAAACCAGCCCACAACCAGAGCACATAGGAGCCTTCCATCGAACCGGCAGGAGCTGGGTCGAGAGCGACCGTGATGGACTCCCCGGTACTCAGGGTAACCGTTCGGTTTTCATCACCGGCGGAACCATTCAGGAAGAGAACATCTGTTGTCGATCCTGCTCCACTGTTCACGCTCCCGGAGCCGCTGTTTCCAATGCGAAAAATGTAGGTTGAGCCGGAAAGCAATCCCCGGGGGGTGTCTCCCACTGCTCCGGCGATCAAGGTGCTTCCCGAGACCGCAACCGAACCGCCAAGGCTGTCGTTCATGTCCGTATCTGTTCCGATGAACTTTCCTCGCTCCGTCCAGATCCCTTCGCTTTTGCGATAGAGATAGACAGCACCTGAACCCGTCCCGGCATCATCTCGGCCAGAGGCTCCAACGACGATCTTGTTGCCGGAGAGTGAGACCGAAGTCCCGAAGAAGTCATCGAGCACTCCATCTGATGGGGTGAGCTTCTCTTCTTCGTTCCAGATTCCGGAGACTCGTTCGAAGATGTAGACGGCACCAATGCCATCGATGGGGCGGGCTCCCACCACGATGCGCTCGCCTAGAACGGCTACGGAATGACCGAAGTTCATCTGGCTTGCCATGTCGGACGCGGTGAGCTTCGCTTGTTCCGTCCACTGGTTTCCATTCCGCACGAACACGTAAGCGGCACCGGTGTTGGGTCCGTTGTCGTCATCGGACGGGGTTCCCACGACGATTGTATTGTTCGAGATCGAGACGGCCTCTCCGAAGTCGTCGAATGGCTCTGAATCGGAGGCGGTGAGTCGAGCTTGTTCGTTCCAGCTGGAGCCGCTTTGTACGAACACGTAGGCTGCCCCGGAAAATCCGTTTGGATCGTTGTTACTCGCCTCGGGTGAACCGACGACAACCGTGTCGCCGTCGATGGAAATCGAAGAGCCAAATTCTGCGAATGGCTGGGGATCTGATGGAGCCAGCTTGGCTTGTTCGGGCCAGAAGCCGTTGTTTCGGGTGAAGATGTAGGCTGCGCCGGAGTTCGAATTGTCTCCAGCCTCATCCTTTCCCCGAGCACCCACTGCGGCCAGATCGCCGGAGATTGAAACTGCGGATCCGAAGAAGTCGCCTTGTCGATCATCGATCGGGTTGAGCATTCTCTCTTCGACCCACGCTCCGTCTTCCTGAACATAGATGTAGGCGGCGCCAGCGTTGAAACGGGGAAGGTCGTGCAGGTGGGCCCCCACGATTGCGGTTGTTCCGGAGACCGAAACAGATGTCCCGAATCGAGCTTCCCTTGCTGCATCGGACGCAATGATTTTGGATTGGCAGGGAAGGCCGCCTTGACCTTGAGCGGAACCGGAGGGAAGGAGAATGGTCGCGATCAGAGAAAGGAACAGGGGACAGAAAGTCCTGGTAGGCATGATAGCTCCTCCATGATTTTCATTCTGACGCTTCCTTCCAGGTGTGATCCTATGGGCTTTGGGAGCCGGGGTCAAGCCCAAACACCGAGGCAACCGGACTTGTGCGCTGGCCTGAAACCCCTGTCAAGCTTTCTTGTCGGTTCTCGAGAGGAGGAAGGAACGAACGGGCCATTCCGACCTCAATGTTGCTCGCTGCTTACGTTTCTGCTGCTTATTCATGGAGGGGCATTATAGAGCATGTGCTCGGGTTGTTGATGCAACGCAGTCAGTATGGGCCCTCGAACCGGAAATGGGTCAGTGGGATGAGCCGTGATGCTCGTGCGATTGTGCATAAGAAAAGCCCGAGCGACCGAGCACTCGGGCTTTTCTTCGCCAATCGGTCATTAGCTACCCAGGAAGTCAAAGGGGGCAGCATCGGAGGCATGAAGCCTGACTCCGGCGCCGGTCGAAGCGTTGATCGGCCCGGCCCAGTAGAAGATCGCGCCTACCTGCAACTTGCCGTCAAAGAACGCAAAGGGCGAAACGGCCAGAACATCTAGCTTTCCATCGCCGGAGACATCTCCTAGCATGAATCCGGGATTCGAAAGGAATCCGAGCTGGTCGTCGACGCTGGCCTGATCTCCTTCAAGAGCAACGAGGGGCTGCACGGTTCCGGCAGCTCCGGATCCTCCCGCCCAGACATAGACGCATCCTCTTCCCCCGTTGTGGTACTGATCGACCATGATAATGTCGAGAACCCCATCGTCCGTCACATCGTTGATGTAGGGGGAACCGAACCCGACCCGGAACCCATCGGTTGTATCGACAAAGCTTGCGGTCGGGTTTGAGTTTCCGGAAAGTCCGGCCCCTCCCGCCCACATGAAGACTCCTCCCCGATCCGTCCCGAGAAGATCGTAGTTCGGAGCAACCGTAACGATGTCGGTCTGCCCATCGCCGGTAATGTCCGCAAAGGAAACGCGTGGAAGGGAGCTGGAGATCGATTCGGAACTGCGATGGGTCAGGCGATCGAGATCTGAGGGGCTTGGAAGCTTCAGGGTAGCGGTGATAGCAGGTGTTCCCATCAGGCCGACACCGCCAGCCCAGACATAGATCGCTCCGGCATCGACGGCTCCTCCTCGATCGACCACATCGGAAGCGGCAATAACATCGAGAGTACTGTCTCCGGTTACCTCCACAAGAAAGAGGCCGGATCTTCCCAGTCGATCTTCATCGACTGCTCCGGAAACTCGAAGAGTCGCGTCCGGAGAAACGGTTCCGGTGAGAGTGACTCCGCCCCTCCAAACATAGGCCGCCCCGGTGTTCTCCGAAGTTCCAAAATCTGCGACCGATGCCGAGAGGACTATATCGGTCTGGCCGTCACCTGAAACATCGCCAAGATGAATAAAGGCTCCCATCCGATCTTCGCCCATTGCGGTTGGCACGTTCAGGGTTGCGTGGGGAGCTACACTACCGGTCAGGAGCGGGCCGCCCTTCCATACGTATCCTTCGCCTTGGTTATTGATGCCGGCAATGGTGGAAGAAGAGATGACGTCGAGAGTCCCATCCCCGGTCACATCGGCAAACTGAATTCCATGTTCACCGTTGGTCACGAGGAAGTCGTCCGGGAAGGCTCCGGGTATGCTGAGGATCGCCGAAGGAGGCAGGTTCCCGCTGAGGCCCGCTCCTCCGTTCCACACGTAGATCGCTCCTGTGTTGTTGACACCTCCGATATCTGCGCCAGGACAACCGACGATGATGTCGAGAAACCCATCGCCACTCACATCTTTGAGGTAGTAGGCCTGAGAGACACCCACTGAAACCGTGCCCATGCCGTCGGCCTCGACGCCCGGTTGGAGGACTACATCCGCGGTCGAACTGCTCGCGAGGCCAGGACCGCCGAACCAGATGGCCATCGACCCGGTTTCCTCGGGCGTTCCAAAGCTACCTCTTTTGTTGACGACGATGAGGTCGAGAACTCCGTCACCATTAAAGTCTTCAAGGAGGTACTCCTGTCCGGAGCTTACAATTGAGCTGTCTCCCGCTCCGCCATTGGTGAAGGGATTGTCAAGTGTGGCACTGGCCGCGATGTTGCCGCTCAGGTTTGTCGCCCCCTTCCAGACCAGGAAGCCGCAGGAGAAGACGGAGGGCGAGATGAAATCGCCGATTCCGTCTCCGGTCAGGTCGGCAACGAGGAAATCAACCGCTCTGGTGAATCCGTCTCGATTACATCCTCCCGGAATTTGAAAAGTCGCGTCCGGAACCAGAACGCCAGAGGGGGGAGATCCCCCGAGGAATACTTCAAAAGCGGTGCCCGAATCGTCTGGAACGATGATGTCATCGACCTCGTCTCCATTCACGTCGCCGAAGATCGGGTTGCGTTGGATTTCGATGAAGGCATCTTCCGTTCCGCCGATGGTTGCCCCTCCTTGCCAGACGTATGTCGATGGGATTGAATTATTGCGACCAGATCCGGCAAATACCTCGAGAATCGCGTCACCGTCCGTGTCCCGGAGCTGATGCGAATTGATCCGGGCTTTGGCGAGAACGGTGACGTCTGCCTTTCCAATTCCACGCTCGGAAGGAAATGAGGTGTTTCGTGCTTCGAAAAGGAGTGCAATCTGTCCCGCTGAAGTGTCATCCACATCCCATGTGGTCTCGATCATGACCGGGCTCGGTTGATTGATAACCGGGTCGAAGAAAAATCCATGAGGCGGGTTGAGGCAGCGCACGGTGACATTTTCATTGTTTGGTTCGGTCACGGTTACGGTGACTTTGACGTTCTGATCAACAAACACTCGATGTGGGACCTGAATGGAGATGGCAGGAACGGGAGCCATCACGTTGACATAGCCAACCTTGCTCTCGCTATCGATTCCGCCCGGACCCGTCAACGTGAGGCTAACCGTGTACTCCCCTGGTTGAGTGTAGGTATGAATCGGGTTGACAGCTGTTGACGTGTTGGTGTCACCGAAATCCCACAGACGACTTGTTATGGGGCCACCGGTTGAGAGGTCGGTGAGGGTGACTTCAAGAGGCAGCTGCCCCGACAATGGGGTTGCAGAAAATTCCGCGATGGGTGGAGGAGGGGTTGCAATGATGTAATCGGTCTTGATGACTTCGTGTTCGATCCCGCCCCGGTTTGCGCGAAGGGTCACCGTATAGGTTCCAACGCTGTTGTAGACGTGGGCCGGGTTCACATCATTTGAGGTGTTTCCGTCGCCAAAGTCCCAGCTCATGGATGGGGGAGCGCCTCCAAAGAAGCTCTGGAATTGAACCGCAAGCGGAGTGGCTCCAGTTTTTGGAGAGCCGCGAAAACCTACCAGGAGAACGGGCCCTTGTTCTTTTCCCGGAGGCTCCAGTTGAATCGGTGGTTGGGCCGAAGACGAGTTCGGTACATGGACTACCAGGGAAAGCGCAATCAACCAAAGGGGGCGAAAGCTGGAAGAAAGGGTCATCAATCTCTCCTACTGCAAAAACACGGTGGTCGCTCGGTGCGATCTACATGAGATCCTCTTTAGGTCACAAGAGCGCAGGAGGAGAGAAGCGAACGACAAAAGATTTTTTTTTGGGCAGATGTCCGGGTTCTTGAAAGAGCTGTCACGGACGACATCCAGCTGGTCTTGCTTTTTGTTTGCCGGGAGTGCTTATCCACCCAATCGTCGACTTCCTGATGGATTTCTTCGATGGGCTTGTCGTGCCTCCAGCCGCTCCTGGCGCTACCGAAGTACGGTCCTGAGGTCAGAACCCTTGGCCTCCAGAATTTGACCAGGGATGGTGTCGAAGTGCCTCCGCTA
>JAJDCM010000149.1 GCA_029260825.1 Planctomycetota bacterium
GGGAGAGATCTTTGGCTGACCCATACCGTCGGTCAGGATTTTTCTCCAGGCATTTCAGGGTGATGAGTTCGAGGTCGGGCGGAATGGCGGGGTTGAGTTTTCTTGGCGACTCGGGAGTTTCGGTGGTCACCGACTTCATCAGGGTCTGCACGTCTGTTTCATCGTCGATCTGGAAGAGAGAACGAAGGGTCAAGAGTTCCCAGAGGGTCGCGCCGAGACTGTACACGTCGGTGCGGAGATCGGTTTGGTTGGGTGAGATCACCTGTTCGGGGCTTGCATAACGGAGGGTACCGACGAATTGACGGGTTCGGGTGAGATCGGGGAGAGAGTCCTCTTCCAGTTTTGCCAGCCCAAGATCCATGAGGACGGCCCGGGATCCCTCGGTTGAAACCATGATGTTCGAAGGTTTGATGTCACGATGAATGACTCCTGCCTGGTGGAGGCAATGGATTCCGTCGGCAACCTGTTGAAGGAGTTGCACCACCTTGAGAACATAGGCAGGGCTACCCGCGGGGATGGACAGAAGACCTTGCTCCTCTGATGCACTTGCTGTCTCTTCCGTTTTTTCCATGACGAGCGTGGACGGCGCCGTTTGTCGATGGACCTTCTCTTCTCTCTTTTTTCCTGCCTCGTGCGCCGAGCTGAGAGCCTGGTTCCATTCGTCCTCATTGATGTGGGAGCTTCCGCTACTACGAAGACACCTTGCGACGGAGGCCAGGTCAGCCCCTTCGACCAGCTCCATCGTGTAGTACCAGAATTCACCTTCTGTTCCGGATCCGAATATTTTGATCACATTGGGGTGATCGATCCGTCCAAGAGCCTGCATTTCGCGGCTGAACCGAGCCTCTGCCGTCGGATCTCCAAGGGCAATCAAGCATTTCAGCGCGACCTCCCGGTTCAGAGACGGTTGCAGTGCGCGATACACGACACCCATCCCTCCTCTTCCCAGTCGAGATAAGAGCTCGTACCCGTCGATCTCGATTCTCTCGTCCGAGGTGTCGGGAGGCGTTTCCGGAAGCTCCAGGAGAAGGGAGTCTGAATCAGAGGAACTCTCGTTTTTTCTTGAAGCCGATGAATTCTGGGAGCACAGAAGGCAGTCCAGCAGAGCCTTGTGGTCGTCGATGTAGTCACTCTTTGCGAGGCTGATCCCGTTGGTGTAGCAGAGATACTCGACCTTGTTCTTCCCTTTGTGGCTGTTGTGGAAAAAGGACTCGCCCGATTCTTCTTCGAAGAGAAGCAGCGGATGCAAGGATCGACCGATCGTCTGAATCGAGGCGGCTACTGATTCCGTTGGATCGGATAGGGTGCACATGTAGATTTGATTCGGATGAGGAAGCGACACCTTCGGGTCGGATGCAAGCGTCAGGGTAGGAACCCGGCTGGCGGTCTCGCCCCGAAGGAGGAGGCCGCCGATGCCAAAGCCCCCGGAGGGTTGGCGGTGCACTTCGTCCACGAAAAAGAGGCTGTTTCCAAAGAGAGGATCGAAGCGAAAGAGCAGTTCGGTAATCCCGGCGGTGAGACCCTGTCCTAACTGGGCGTAAAAGGTGGCGGTGCGTTGCCCCGAAGCGCCGTGACCGAGCTCCTCGTTTCGATACTGGATGAGTCGGTCAAGGAGCTCCGAGACCCTTATTCGACTTGTGTTTTTCCCTTTCCCGGTGAGCGCGGTAAGAGTCTTTACCAGGCTAGAAAGTCGAGGAAGGTCGGTGTGAGACGACTTGAACAGGAAAAGGTTGGCCCTGGAATATTCCTCTTCTTCGCCAGCGAGATCGGATAGAGCGGATCGAGCAAAAGAGAGCCAGTGACCAAGTGAGGGGCGAAGGAGATGAGGGACCGCATCGCGAAGGGCCTCGCTTGGCTCTCGCTTTGTCGCTGCCTGAGCGGAGAGAGCCGCGATCGCGGTGAGTTTGATGGTGGCTTCCCAGAGATAAAAGGCGGTCAGGTGCCGATCATGGGGAGATTTCGCGTTCATGACCCGTCGATAAAGACGGGCAATGGGAAGCGGAAGCCTCAGGATCAACTCGGCGTCGCTCTGGGAGAAAGTACTCAAAGGTAATAGGCCTCCATGATTCTCGGGTCGCTGCACAGTATCCTTGGACCTGAGCCAGAAATCCTTACCAAGAATCTGGAGGAAATGGAATTTTCGGCCAAAAAGTCGGCTAATTATAGCCGGATTTCACGGAGCTTGTGGGGAGAGGATGAGTTTTGCCACCCGTTCCGGCGCCTCGAGGATCATGAAGTGGGAGACGTCGTCCCAGGTTTCAAAGGTCGATTGAGGGGCGATTTTCTCGAGGATCGGCTGTGGATTGGCGCTCGGGCCAAGGCATTTTCCCACGGCAATGAAGTGGACGGGCACCGAGATCGGGTCCTCCCGAAAAACGTGGGGATCCGTCATGGCGGCAAGACCACCAGCCATGACGTGTTTGGGGGTTGCGAGCTGATCCGCCTTGATCTGGGCGTGCTCTTCCTGCGTCAGGCGTCCCCGGGGAAGCTGCTCCACCATCCTCTTCATGATGTCCGGATAGTTGGGCTGGCTCATCGTGTTTTGCATCCACTCGGCCTGAAGCTTGGGGATGGGCTCGAGGGATCCGTCGAGAAAGATGAGCCGTTGAACCCGAAGTGGAGAGTTACGGTAGAACTCGCGGATGACCGGAACTCCGTTGCTATGCCCGACAAGAATAGCTGTCTGGACGTTGGCCCCGTTCATGGCAGCTTCGACGCACCGTGAAAAGAGACTCATCGAGTAATCGGTTTCTGGCTTGTCGCTTTCACCGTGACCAAGAAGATCGAGAGTGAGGACCCTGTGCCTTGTGGAAAGAAGATCGCGAACTTTCTTCCAGTAGTGGCGGTTGCTTGACCAGCCGTGAACCAGGACGATCGCAGGGTCACCGATGCCCTGGGTTTCGTAAGATACTTTCCATTCTCCGACAGTAGTGATTTGTGCCTCGTTTTCCCTCCGAAGTGCCTGAGTGGCTTTTCCCATGTAGTCCCACACATCTCTTTCCACTCCCCATCGTTCGATCAGGTTCGGATTGGCCTTGTACATGTTTCCAAGGGAGGTACGAATACCCTCGTTTCCGCCGGTGAAGCCTTCGATCAGGTCTTGCGCCTTTTTGGCCAGAACCAGGACTCGCTCGTTTGCTGGATCGGATCCCGATTCAAGCTCGACTTTGAACTGTTCGAAGAGATCCTTCCAGTCGGCTTTTGCTTGCTCGATCTTCTCTTCTCCGACCTCGTGACGCCGCTTTTCCAGGTATTCTTGCTGGTCGGGAGAATAGTGTTGATCCAGAAGATTCATGTCGTGGAGAAGCAAAAGAAGGTCGGCGGACGTGGGTTCCTCGGTCGTTCGAAGGGACTGAGAAAGAGAGAGCAAGCGACGTTGCACCGACTGGGTCGTGGCAAGTTTTTCTTCCACATGGGCAAGGTGAAGTTCGACGACTTTCAAAGGCTCAAAATCCGGAAGATCCAGGCATTTCTTGATCTCCTCGAGAGAGAATCCAATCTGCTGCAGGGAACGGATGCGCTGGAGCCTGGAGAGATCCTCTCTACTGTAGAGTCGTTGGATTCCTTTTCCCCCGGAGCTCGGGGCGAGAAGTCCGATTTCGTCGTAGTACTGAAGCGTCCGCTTCGAGAGCCCGGTTTGCTTTGCCACTTCGCCGATCTTGACCAAATCACTCATCCTGGATCCTCATCGCTGAAGAAAGAAAACGTGCGAGAAGGAACTCTACAGGATCACGTTACGTGAGGTTCAAGGGGGATGTGAAAATTTTTTTCTGGCGTGGCTACTCCCAGTCGCCTTCCAGCACGAAGGCTCCCCAGCTTCCTGGTTTTCCCCGTCCCTTGTACTTCTCTCGATTCCGGGCAAGGATCGCCAGCTGGGCACCGCGAAGGGATTCGAGTTTTCCCTGTCGATCGATCCAGAGCCGTTGATAGAGCTGTTGCATGAGATAGCCGGTCTTCTCATCGCTTACTTTCCAAAGAGAAGTAATGGTGCTTCGTGCTCCGGCGAGGCGAAGTGCACGTCTAAGACCGATCAGGTTCTCCCCCGATGTCGGGGTCCCAAGGCCGGTGTCGCAGGCGGAGAGCGTGACGAGCTCGCAGCTGGAAAGATCGAGCCAGGCCACTTCTTCCGCCGTCAAGATCCCATCCTCGGTCGCGTCTTTCCTGACGTGGTTGGCCCCTGACAGCACGATGCCGCTGAGGAGTCCGGGAAGGCCCTGGGCAGCGGGGTTCTCGTCGTCGAATGGAAGAGAGTCATTGATTCCTTCCGGGGCAAAAAAGCCATGGGTGGCCAGGTGGACGAATCTCTTTCCGATGACCTCTTGCTTGACCCTGCTTTCGGTTGCTTCCTGGCCAGTAAGGATCATGATCTTGTCCGCCACCAATCCTCCTTCTTTATATCGTCTTGCGAGCCCGTTCACTTCGTTCAGAGTGCCCGAAAGAGGAAAGTACTCCCGCTGAAAGGATCTTTTCTGATCGCCACGGACGGCGAGAAGGCCTGGATCCGTTGAAGAAACGGAGGGTCCAGGCCCGGAGGTACGGTCAAAGTCGAGGCCTCCGGCCAGGAGTGCGCCTTCGCCGACAGGGGCTCGAGTCTTGACCGGAAGAATATCGGAAGGTCCCTGGAGGTAGACAAAGGAATAACTCTCGATGAGGTAGGTTTCCTTCGTTTCGCCCGGAAGAGTCTCGAAGGGAAGGGTCGCCAGGAGTCCATCTGGACAGACGTAAATTCGATCGATTCCGGTCAAGTGAGGAAGGAGTGGCTTCCACAGGATTTCCGAGAGAGACTTCTTGTTCTTTCGCCGGAGGAACGAGGCTCCTCGATCTCCCGCTGTTGCCACCAGATGTTGTCGCAAGGCAACGGTCAGTGGATCGATGGAGCCAAGGTCCATTCTTGAGATTGATTGATCTTTTCGGACGACGAAGGCAACGACTTGATCGTCGCTTTCCTCCTCATCCGGGTTCTCCTGATAGATCAGAAAATCGAGAATGGCTTCGTTGTTTCCCAGATGATCGGTGATGGACTTGCGGTCGATGCTTGCATGGATTTCCTGGTTGCTCGTCTTGAGGGAGAGAGCTCGTTCGATCCGGTTTCTCTGGGCAAGGAGGAGCGTCATCCTAGCGTCTCGCTCCTGAGGAGTTTTGTCCGCGGAAAAGTAGGATGTCGAAAGTTCGCCAAGGATCCTCCGCTGTTCCCCCAGCAGTTCAAGAGTTTCTGGGTCCGTACGAGTCTGGAGCCAGGAGCGCGCCTGGAACAGGCCGCGGGAAATCAAACCTTTCCACCGGAGAATCTCTTCATAGAGATCCTCCGAGCTCATCGCACCCGGTGCTTTTTTTGATCGAGAGAGGGTTCGATCGAGACCATGTCGGTATTGTTCAGCCAGTTTGAACCGCTCCTGCTCGGAGAGCAGGGGGAGCTGCCTCAAGAGCCAGGGAAGTCGACTTCGAAGTCCACGTTGTTCAAGCTCAAGAGCCTCTTTCAAGTGGCCCTGTTCCTCGACAACGAGAGAGAGATCCCGGAGGTTCATGAACGTTCGAGGGTGTTCAGCACCCAGGAATTTCTCATGGATGGAAAGGGCGCGAGTCAAATGCTCCCTGGCAAGGTCGAGGTTCCCCTGTTTCTTCAGGGCGCGGGCAAGATGGTTGAGGGAAAGTGCGGTGAACGGATGCTCCGGGCCGAGAGTCTTTTCCCGAATGGCGAGGGCACGTTCCCAGAGCTCCCGGGCTTGATCAATGCTGCCGGTTTCAAAGAGTAATCCCGCCAGGGCATTCAAGCTCGATGACGTGATCGGGTGATCCTGACCAAAGATCTCTTCTCGAAGGGCCAGGGCTTTTCGACCGTACCGAAGAGCCTCTTCAAAGTCCTCGGAGTTTCCGAAGACGACGGCGAGGTTATGAAGGCAGGTGGCAGTCACTTCATGTGTTTCTCCCAGTGCCTCCGTTGCCCACTGCAGACATTCAAGCAGCTTGGGCTTTGCCTCCTTGCCATTGACTTGATAGGCCAGGGCGACAGCGAGGTTACTTCCCGCAATGACCGTATCGCGATGGCGCGGTCCTTTTTTCTCCAGTCTTACCTTGAACGTTTGCTCGAGCATGGGCCTCGCTTTCCCATACTTTCCTTGATCCATGTAGAGTCCGGCGAGATTGTTGAGACTGGTTGCGGTCAACCCATGATCCGCTCCGAACACTTTTTCGAAGATTTCCACCGCTCGTTCCAGAAGGGGCTCTGCTCTTGCGTAGTCGCCCCGTCGGCGGTGCAAACTCGCCAGGTTGTTCAGGGCGAGTCCGGTGCGGTGATGGTCGGGGCCCAGCGTCGTCTCATAGATCTCGAGCGACTCTTGAAAAAGGGGCATCGCTTTTTCGAATTCAAGCTGTTGCTCACGCAATCCGCCCAGATTGTTCAGAGCAAGAGCCAGTTGCTTTGGCGGAGCATTCGACAGTTCCCGAAGAATCGAGATGGATTCTTCCAGGAGTGGAAGAGCTTCTTCGAACTTTCGCTGTTTGGTGAGGAAGTGAGCGAGGTCGTTGAGGCGGCTCGCAGTGACGGCGTGGATCCGGCCGTATCGCTCGGTGACCAGCCTCAACATCTCTCTTGCTTCTTCCAGCTCGGCTGCTCGCTTGCGACGAGCGCTTACCCGAAGAGGCGTTCCTTGCCTGACCACCAGGGTATATTCGCCCACGTGTCCTCGAAGAGCGAGAACGTCAACCTGGTAGATTCGATCTGCTTCCAGCCTCTCCACGGCGATTCGAGAGTGGGTCGCGATGAGTCCGTTGTCATTGGTCTTGATGACTTGTCCCTCGTGATCTCGAAGGGTCAAGTAGGAATCAAAGTAGGGAGACCGGAGTTCTATGTAATAGGCTTCGGTCGCCTCAATCGGAAGATAATAGGTGTGTCCAAGGGCACTCACGCCCTGCTGGATGACTGCCGGGGGGAGTCTGATGCCATCATCAGGGGTGATGACCCCGGAGCGGGTCTCTCCAATAACCAAAGACGAAGGGGGCGGCTCTGTTTGGAAAAACCCGAGGAGAAGAAGAGTCAACAAGCGGGCGGTAACAACCATTAACGATAGCTGCCTTCAAGCACGAAAGCCCCCCAAGATCCAGGAAGACCTTCTCCTCGGTAGCGAGCCCGGTTTCTTTTGAGTTGCTGAAGCTGGGCTCCACGAAGTGCAGTGAGCTTGTCCTCTCCCTCGATCCAGAGACGACGGTAAAAATCCTGCATGAGTTGCTGGGTGATGTCGTCACTGACCCGCCAAAGAGACGTGATGGTGGATCGCGCTCCGGCCAGGTGCAAGGCTCGGCGAAGGCCGATCAGGTTTTCTCCGCCTTTGGGGGTTCCGAGGCCCGTTTCGCAGGCGGATAGGACAACGAGATCGCAGCCGGAGAGATCAAGCCACACCACTTCCTCGGCGGTGAGTATTCCGTCATCTTGATTTTCGGAAGCTGGTAGATTGGCCCCCGAAAGGACGATTCCCGAGAGTAATCCTGGAAGGCTGCCAGCAAAGGCCTCCTTTTCATCCCGATTCAGGTCGTGGTTTCCCTGGTTGTTTCGGGTCTCCTCGAGTTCCTGGTCAAAGGAGGAGGCGATCCCTTCCGGGGCAAAGAACCCGTGGGTGGCGAGGTGTACGTATCGCTTGCCGGCAACTTCGATCTTGACTCGCTTTTCTGTCGCATGGCCGGCAGTAAGAACGACTGCTTCTCCGTCAAGATTCTTCCCTTTCTTGAATCGATGAGAGAGGGCTTGAATCTCCCGATAGGTTCCGTCGAGCGGATAGAATTCTCGGTCGAAAGACCGGAGTGCATTCTGATTCGAGGCAAGAAGCTGAGTCGGAGGAACCCGGTTGTTGATATCGCTGTCATCCACCGCGTCAAAGTCGAGTCCGCCGGCAAGAAGTGCCCCCTTTCCGAGAGGGGCTGACTCGTCGGTGAGGAGATCGAGGGCCCCCTGGAGATAGACGAATCCGAACTCCTCGATGAGGTAGCTCCCGGGCTCTTTTCCGGGCAAGGTTTCAAAGGGAAGGGTCGCGATCTCTTCATCCGGACAGATGAAGACTCGCTGGATTCCTTTCAGGTGAGGTAGAAGGGGAGCCCAAAGGATCTTGCGCAGAGGGCTTTCTCTTTCGCTTTCCGATTCAGTGCTGCTTCTGCGGGCGGACGTGGATTCGAGGTGGCTGCGGAGTGCAGAGGAGAGCTCTTGTGCAGGACCCAGTTCGATTCTTACGGCTGGAGCGTCCTGACGAAGAACAAAGACGACGAAATATCGGTCGTCGGTTCGGGAGTTGTCGTCGTCAGAATCGTAGGCAAGAAAATCCAGCACCGCATCCGTTGGCTCCAGCGCTTCTCGAAGTCGGAGAAGGTTTACAGGATTCTCCGAGGGCTCCTCCGGACTCCCCACAACGAGGCGGGAGAGTTCGCGCTGGAGCCTGTCCCTCTTTTCTTCAAGGATCTTCAAGGTGGTGGAACGAGCGGCTTCTCCGGTATGGCTTTCCGAGAAAAACGAAGAGGACAGCTCGCTCAGAACCGTTCGAAGTTCTTCCACCAGATGAAGGGTTTTCGGGTCGGTTCGCTGTTGTAGCCAGGCTCGAGTCTGGAACAGTCCCCGTGAGATCAACCCCTTCCAGAACACCAGTTCGGAAGCCAAGGAATCATCGTTGATCGTGGCGGAGGAGAGCCTGACCCGGTCAAAGACACGATCGAGAGCAAAGCGATGCTGGGCCGCGAGCAGGAATCGCTCTCGCTCGGAGAGAACGGGGAGCTGCCTGGAAAGCCACCTTCGTCTTGCCGACAGGCTTTTCATGTCGTATCGAAGTGCTTCTTCAGGTTCATTCTTTGCCTTGGCAAGGCGGGCGAGGTCGCTCAGGTTTTGAACGGTTCGAGGATGCTCAACACCCAGAACCTGTTCTCGAATGCTGAGGGAGCGGTTGAGGAGAGAGCTTGCCTCGTCGAGCCGCCCCTGGTTGAGGTACTGGGTTCCCAGGCTGCTGAGCGTTAGCGCCGTAAACGGGTGATCAGGACCAAGAGAAGATTCTCGAATGGCGAGTGCTCTCTTCCAGAGAGCTTCGGCCTCCTCGACCTGGCCTTGTACCGAGAGCAAACCGGCGAGGGCGTTCAGAACGGAAGAGGTGGATGCATGCTCGGGCCCCAGCGCCATCTCACGAATTGAAAGAGCACGTCTTGAGAGCTTGGTTGCCTCCCGGTATTGCTTTTTACGAGCGAGGACCATGGAGAGATTCTGGAGAGAGGATGCGGTCCCAAGATGCCGGGGCCCAAGAACCTCTTCGCTGAGCGCTACCGCTTTTTTCAGAAGAGGGAGGGCTTCTTCAAAGCTCACCTGGAAGGCCAAAAGAGCGGCCATGCTGTTGAGGCTTTGGATCGTGGCCGGGTGGCGAGGTCCGAATCGCTTTTCTCGAATCGCAAGTGCACGCTCGAAGATCGGTCGCGCTTCTTCGTAGTTGCCCTGCTGGCGATAAACCGATCCCAGATTGTCAAGGCAGGTCGCGGTGAGGTCGTGATTCTTTCCCAGTGTTTTCTCGAGAATCTTGAGGGCTTCTTTGAGTTTGATGAGGGCTTCATCCCGGTCGCCCATGAGGTCGAGGGCGTTCCCAAGATTGTTGAGGGCGAGGCCGGTGAAGGCTCCGGAATTGCCAAAGAGAGCTCGGGAGGCCTCCACCGATCGACTGTAGTACTCCCTGGCCCTGTCAAATCGTCCTTCTTCCTGATGGATGCCTCCCAGATCGTTGAGAGCCTGGGGAAGGGCGATGAAGGTTTTCTCTTTGCTTTCGAGAATGGCGAGGGCCCGACTGTACAGGGTCTTGGCCCGGGCATATTGACGTTGGTTTCGATGGAAGGTCGCCATCTGAACCAAGGCTGCTCCGAGGAGATCGTGGTTCTCGGGAAGATCTTGTTCGGCTGAGCGAAGAGAAGACGTGAGCTCGGCTTCTTCTGCTTCGAGCCACTCTTCTCGGGAGAGCTTGGCCGGAGGACCCTTGGTAAGAGTCAGGATGAACTCCCCGAACACTTCGTGAAGGGTGCAGACCTGAACCGAATACTCTGTCCTGGCCTTAAGGTTTCGAATGACGATCCTGGGTTCGTTCCCGAAACCTCCGTTGTTGTCTTGTTTCAGGATCTTGCCCTTTTCGTCCCGGAGGATGAGAAGGAGGTCGAGGCTTTCTGACGTGGCGTCGATGGTGTACATCCCATCTTCGTCGACGGTGACCGGAAAGGTCTTTCCATGGGCAGGTTGGGAGCTTTCGTTGCGGATCATCTTGGTTGCAACGATGGGGTCGGTCGAGGCGATTGTATCGACTACGGGAGCGTTCACTCCTTGTGTCATCGTGTTGGCCACGACCGGGAGCGATAGCAAGAATGTGCTGAAGAAGCCTGATACGAACTTGTGCATTGGAAGGGTCCCGTAGTTGTCCCGAGCTGGGGATCCGGGACAGATCACTACAGTACACCAGATCGCGAGGAAGGGGAAGAAAAGAAAAGCCTACCTTGGGGTTACGGTCCTCCTTTCCTTGAAATGAAGGAGGCGTGGGCGAAAGACAGCTCCTCTGTTATCTTGCTGGACATGGCATGGATAGAATTTTCCGTATCGGACGTTGATGGTGAGGTCGCCGAAGCGCTTTGTGAGATGCTCTCTGCTCACGCACCCGGCCGGGTGGTGGTGGAAGAGAACCGTTTGCATGCTTCTCTGGGAGATTTGCCGGGGCGAGAGCGGAAGGGCTTTGTTGCCAGCTTCGAAGTCAAGGCCTTCGTGGAAATTCCCGATGACGCCGAAGATCGGGTTCTTACCGAGAAGACCCGGAAGCTCAAAGAGGCGGCTCACTATCTGAAAGCGATCCGGTCATTCCCTGACCCGGTCGTTCGGCGTCTTCCCGATGTGAACTGGGAAGAGGCTTGGCGGGAGAAGCACGGTCGGATCAAGCCGGGAAACAAGATCGTGGTTGTTCCATCCTGGGACGAGGGCGACTTTGAACCCGGGGACCTTCCCGTGAGGATCGAGCCCGGCATGGCTTTTGGCGTGGGCTCTCATCCCAGCACGAAGCTCTGCATCACTCTTCTTGAGGATACTCTTCGACCGGGAGATCGTGTCCTGGACGTCGGGTGCGGAACCGGTGTCTTGACGGTGGCTGCAAAGAGCCTTGGCGCCGGGTCTGTGCTAGCGTGCGATGTTGACGGAGAATCCGCACTTTCCACCCGAGAGGCTCTTGGTCAAAACGATCGTCAGGATGACCCATCCATCGGAATCGTTCACGGATCCATCGAGTGCTTTTCGGGGAAGATCGATCTCGTCGTGATCAATATCCTTGCCCATGTCATTGCGGCAATGATTCCTGATGTCTCAAGACTCCTTGCTCCGGGTGGAAGGTTCGTGTTCTCCGGAATCCTCTCCGAGGCAGAGAAAATGCTGGTAGAGAAGATCACCGAGGAAGGACTTGTGATCGACGAGCGGCGAACCATCGTTGACTGGGTCGGTCTTCAGGGGAGACGCATGTGACTCGAGGGGAAAACGTAAGGGATTCCACGGAAGCTCTGAGTACGATTCCCCGGGGTGCGCTGCCCCCGTTCGGTGTCCGGGATCTTCCCGAGGCAGTTCCCTTTCGAAAGATGATCGGTCCCAGCATCATGCTGACCGGACTGGCTCTTGGAAGCGGGGAATTCATCCTTTGGCCCTACATTACCTACGCCAGCGGATTTGTTTTTTTCTGGGCCTGTGTCCTCGGAGTCACCACCCAGTATTTCCTCAACATGGAAGTGACTCGATACACGCTTGCGACGGGCGAAAGTGCGATCACGGGTTTTGCTCGATTGAGCAAACACTGGGCCTGGATTTTTTTGATCCTCAACGTGGTTCCGTGGATGATACCCGCGTGGGCAAAGGGGGCGGCTCAGCTTTTCTCTTGGCTCCTTTTTCCAGACCACGATGCTGCGGGAACGGCGTTTAGCCCGTACGTTACCGTGTTCACGATCGTCGGTCTTTTCGGGTGCGGGGTGATCTTGACCCTCGGTAAGGTTGTCTACGAGACGGTGGAACGAATCCAGCTTGTTCTCGTTTCAGTGATCATGATCTTGGTGGCGGTTCTGGCGGTTTGGGTCGTTCGGGGGGATGCGATCATTGCTCAGTTCCAGGGTGCGATCAACATCGGAGGAATCCCTGAGTTTTCCGATCAACTCACCGCGGCGGTGCTCCTCGGGGCGATTGCGTTTGCCGGTGTGGGAGGAACGTTGAACCTTGGCCAGAGCAACTACGTGAAGGACAAGGGCTACGGTATGGGACGCTTTATCGGTCGCATCACGAGCCCGATCAGTTCCGAGTCGGAAGCGGTTTCGGAGCTCGGCTACTCGTTTCCTCTCAGCCGAGGGAATCTTGATCGATGGAAGAGGTGGTGGAAGGCAGCAAGCCTTGAGCATTTTCTCTCGTTCTTCGTGACGTGTCTCGTTTGCCTCGTCCTGCTCACCCTGATCTCCTATTCGCTCTTCTATGAGACCGACGGCTCGCCTCGGCCCGAGCGAGGCCAGTATGCTCAGGGGATGGGATTTGTCTGGGGGCAGGCGATCCAGCTTGATTCTTTGATTGGCCCCGGTATCAAGATCTTGTTTCTTGCCATGGGAGTGGTGATCTTGCTCACGACCGAGTTTGGTCTTCTTGATGCGGCGAGTCGGATTTCGTCGGACATCGTGAAGGTGAACTGGTTGAGAGAAAGTAGTCGTTGGAGTGGGGGGCGCCTTTACTACGGATTTCTTTGGGGAACCATCCTTCTCTCAAGTCTTTTTCTGGTCGTTGGGATGGAGAAGGTAGGGGCTTTTGCACTCTTCAAGTTCACCGCGGCCATGAACGGAGGAGTGATGTTTATCTATTCCGCTCTCCTCTTGTATCTCAATCGCTTCCGTCTTCCCCGGCCTCTGCGGATGTCCGGGTGGCGGGCACTGATCATGATCTGGGCGGTTCTTTTCTTCGGGTTTTTTGCCGTGTGGGCGGTGTGGTACGCGTTCTAGCCCGGATGAATAATCCGGGCTAGCGTTGTGCCAGGGATCGAGGATTTTCGTATGAATGCTTTGAGTGGAGGCCGCCGATCAAAGCCCAAAAGATCTATCGTCGTCTGCTTGACGATCTTCGTGGTTGGATGGTTTTTCCCTGGTAGCCTCGCCGCGGACGGGCCATCGAGTTCTTTGAAGTCGTCCAGGAAGCCGCTCACCGCGGAAGGCTTCCTGAACCAGGCCTCCGAACTCGTGAAACGGGGACCGGAGTTTGACCGAGTGTGGCTGGGTTGCAACTTTCTGCACTCTCAGTTCATGAGTCGGTATCCCCACCTCAAGTTTGCGGCAGAGCTCGGGGGAGTGAGACCATTCGAATCCCGATTCGACTTTGCCCGAGTGTTGCTTGGCAACGCGTCCCAGCTCGGCATCAAGATGGACGACGACCTCCTCCGGATTCTTGCCACGTGGATTCGTCGAGGTCGACTGCCGTTCGCGGATGTCTCGATGAGGCAAATCGCAACAAGCCAGGAATGGAGAACATTGGCGCCCTGGCCTGGAGAGGACCTGGACTGGCTACTCCGGGAGCTCTACGCCGCCGATACCGCGAACGACCCAGGGTCGGGTCAACCTACTACTGGCGCAGGATCGCTCGGAGTGGCAAAGAGGAAACCACATTCTGGTCTCCAGACGAGAAACCAAGAGGGCGATCGGGTCGAACGGAGGTCGTCGGGAGGTTTTCGCCTTGACTTGAGGGTAACGCCCCAGGTTCTCCGCAGCGCGATCTTGCTGATCGAAGACTTCCTTGTTTGCTACGGACAAACTGAGCCGGGAAAGTCTCTTTCTCCTCAATCGCTGGATCGATTCGGGCAGGTTCTTGCCGATGGCGCCAAGCCCTGGCCAAGGGATCTCCCCCGGCCGAGCTTCGGAGAGATCGAACCGGACGCTGAGGTTGTTCGAGGACTGGAGAACCTGTTCGGGGACCTGGTTCGGGAGTTCCTTGGCTTCGACACAAGGGAGTGTAACCGTCTCGTTGAGGCTCTTCCTCAAGATGAAGCAAGTGTGATTGCGATCGCGGGCTACACTCTCGAGGAGATGGCCGGTAGTCCGTTTCATCGGGTGGCGACCGACGTAGCTCAGCTTGCTCAGGGCGTTGGTTCTCGAATTGTTTGGCTTGAACGTGAAGAAGATTTGAACCGCCTTCTGCTGGATCCGTCCATTCGGAGAATGCTTCTCTGGGGCCATGGTTCATTTGACGGTTATAGTTTTTTTGGGCTCACCGGTCGACCCGAAGAGACAGTATCTCGATTGCTGATCTGGGCTCGATGTCACGCAGAAGAGCTAGCTCTTCGGATCAACCGTTTGTGGGAGAAGACGCCGTCCAAGGTCGCGGCACGAGGGATCAGCCCAACTCATGACCTCTTGCGATTCATCCAAAGAGGGCTGGATCAGACCTATGCTGGCTGGTCGATGAGGGAGTTTCGAGCCCTGACTCAAACGGATGGCTTTCGGAAGAAAGACAGGATCACTTTCTGGGCGTGTGGTATCGACGAGCTTGAAGTTCGGGATGTACCTCCCACTTTCGAGGAGGCCTTGACGGCAGAACTTGAAGTGGATCCTCAAGAAGGGGCATGGCTAGGGGTGGGGCGATCCTCCTCCTCGGGCGTCTTGAAGAATTATAAGTTCTATCCTCTCAGCCCATCTTGCCTTGAGTCGTTTCAGCGCGAGTTTCCGGGGCTGATGCGGCGAGTTCGCACTCGTCTTGGACAGCCGTTCCTTGTCACGGAACGAGCAGATTTTCTCGACCTTCTCTCCGAGGAGAGCTCCCGGTTTCCAGGGTTGTCATGGATCAGCGATTTCATGGTCTTCCCCCTGGGGATGACGTGGGACTCGGCAAAGCTTGTCGAGTCGCTTTCTGATCTTGGGGGCTGAGCAGTCTCGATCAACCATCAACACCCGGTGGGAACGTGTCGAGAATGCGGGACACAACCTCCACGACCGTGTAGTCTTTTCTATCGTTCTCATCGCTGACGAACCCGTCAGCCCATCCGCGCCAGACGAGCTTCTCCCGCTTTGCATCGGTAAAGTCGATCACCAGGGAGGTTTCGTTGTACGTCTTCTTTTCATCCTCGTAGTTCGTTCGAAAGGGTCCTTTGTTTGGAATCGAAGTGGCGCCAAAGCGTTTGTTCACCGAGGTTCCGAAGTTGACAAGAAGATCAGCATTCTCGTCGGATGATGCGGAGTGGAATCCTTTTTTCTGGAGTTCGTCCTCAACTGCATCGCGGACCCAATCTTCCAGGTAAAGAGCGTCCTTTGGAACGGAAACCTTGCCCCAGGAATAAGTCCTGAACTGACTGAAGTCCGTGTCTTTGTCAAAAGAGCTTTTGATCGAGACCGAAAGACAGCCGCTGAAAGCGAGCAAGAGGATGCAGGCTGCAGCAGACAAGGACCGTCGACGGGGCCGGTCGCACGCATGGGACATGATCGAGTTTCTCCGGGTTCGTGGGAAGGCCACAGTCTACCATCCCCGGGATGGAGGCATCCCGTTTCCGGATCCAGATGCTCGCCAACTGGAAAGGGACCTCGTCAGTCGGGAAGCCCCCACAGGACAAAACCAGCCCAGTGGTGAGGAGTGGCGTGCTTTCCTCCGCGCCTCAGCATTTCGAGCTTGGCTTCTCGGAGAGCCTGAGCGGGAGGGTGTTGTTCCTCTTCCACTTTCTGATAGTAGGCATCGAACAGATTTGCCGTGCTTTTGTCGTTCACCTTCCAGTGCGATGCGATGACCCTCGAGGCCCCGGCTTCCCGGAAGGCTCGTGCCAGACTCCAGTTTCCCTCCCCCTGGACCAGGTGCCCCCGGCCGGTTTCGCAAGCGGACAGAACCACGGTCAGTGACTTGAACGTTGTTTTGTCGATGTCCGTTCTGGACACGATCCCATCTCGAAGGTGCAGGCCTGATTCGCCGGGATGTTGAGGTCTGAAAGAATAGTGAGTGATGATGTGCACCCTTCGCCAGGGGGAACTTCCTCCCGTCAATCGCTGCAGGAACTCGCTTCGGGTGGCCCGACTTCGGGTCAAAATGTTGGACTCGGTGCATTTTCGTGCATACCTTGCCACGGTTCTCGATTCTCTTGCGCCGTGCCGGAGAGTGGGATGATCGTTGCCCCGGATGGCGCCTCGTTTGGCGGTCTCTCCAAGAGACGGGCCTTCGACGAGGAGAGACGGAAGTTTTCGGGAGTCCGTCACGGTCCACCGATCCTCTCGGTTCCTGGTGGAGAGATAGACGGAGGGAGATTCACAAAAGGAGATTTCAAAGCGCTCGATGAGGCGTTCGGGATCGGCGCTTTTTTCTTCGTGCCACTTCGACGAGACCATGGCGTCAAAGGGATATTCATAGAGCTCTGCATCCGGACTGATCACTAGCTTGGTGATTCCATTGAGCTCGGATTCCAGCGGTCTCATGAAGAGATCATGAAGTCGCTCGGCCAGGGCCACTTCGTTCCTGTCGAGAGAGTCCGTATCCCATGCAGATGCAAGGTGACGATGATTGTCGACCGGGATGCTGCTGAGCGCACCGAGGGAGTGGAGGCTGTAACCATCCCGGCGGATGACGAAAGCTAGCCATTGAGTCTCCGTCTTGTGGTAAAGGACCCAGGCGGTGTTTGCCGGAACAAGGCCTTGAAATGTTCCGATGTCGACGGGTTGCGGTTTTCGCACGAACCGCTTGAACCGGGAATCGGAAGGGGGAGCGGGTTGTTGAATCTGATCCGCCAGGAGGAGCGCTCGGCCGGCATCCAGCAGCCAAAGGGCCTGTGTCATGATGTTCCTGGGTGCATGAGGTTGGTCCTGAAAGTGGCGGTAGACCGCATCAAGGCCCGTATCGACGCTGGCCCTTGCCATTTCTCTCAGAGCAAATGCCTGATCCATTTGAAGGCCAAGGCTTGCTTCGATGTATTCCTGTCCCGCGGCATAGCTTGCCTGGATGCTCTCTTCGGTTCGGTCAAGTTTCAGAGAAATACGGGCGAGAAACGATTGGATTCTGGCCCGGTCAAGTGCATGTTTTGAAGGTTCAAGCAGCTTGAGGGACCTCCTGGTGAAGTCGTACGCAAGGTCCAGTTTTCCCTCGTTCGAGTATGTCCTGCCAAAGGACTCGAGAGTGAGGGCTTGTTGCCTGATGATCCCGAGGTCTTTCTGTTCGATAAGAGCTTTGTGAAGCGAAGCGATCGATCCGTCATGGTTGGAGAGCTGGCGGTGGGCGTCTCCCAGAAGGCGGTTCGCGATGGACATGGCCATGCGGTCTGGTTTGGTGTCTTTGTCTTTGAATTCGAGGAACAACTGGTTGCAGGCTTTGATTGTTTTCTTCGGCTTTTGCAACGCCAGGTTCAGCTCGGCGACCGCGAGTAGTGCCTCTATCTTTCGGGCCCCGACGACGTCTCCCGGATGCTCCTTTTTCATTTCTTGGAGGCGGCTTTTTGCTGCAAGAGAGTTGCCAAGCCGGATGCTAAGCCGAGCCCAACGGGGGGCTGCCGGGGAAAGGGCCCTCTTATCCCTGGCCGATCCGAGGGTCACAAGGGTCTTCTGGTAGGAAGCGGAGGCTTTTCCCTGGTTTCCTTCCCGCTCCTCCAGGCCGGCGAGGGCGAGGTGTCCTCGGGCTTCGGACCGGGGAAGCCTCAGGGCGGCTCCTTGTTCAATGACCTTCTCCAGGATTTGCCTCGCTTTGTCGGGCCTGCCCTGGAGCTGGTGGGCCATGCTCTCATAGTACATGGCCAGATTGAGCCGGGAGAGATTTCCGCTTTCCTCCAGCGCCGGGAGCAATCCTTGCAGGTAGTCAAACGCTGTCTCGGGATCATTCAGCTCAAGATGGGCCAGGGTCAGATTGAGTAGGCTTGCATGCCTACCACGCACGTTGTTCACCTGTGTCATCAACTCTAGTGCAGTGGTGAAATACTCGAGGGCTTTCTCGGGTTCATTCAGAGTCATCGAGATGGAGCCAAAGGCATTGCTGAGGATGGCGTGTTGATGGTCGGCATCCTCGGGAAGAGTTGCTTTGATCTCTTCGAGCATGGAGAGGCTCTTGTGGACTTTGCCCCGGAAACGCTCGATGTCAGCGAGGCGAAGAGTCATTCTTATCGAGTCAAGATCACGTCCCATTTCGGTGAATTGTTCTTTTGCACTCTTCACGAACCCGGAGGCGAGGTCGAGGTTTCCTAGAAACTGGTGGCACATCCCGATATCGGACGTGGCCAGAACAAGAGTTTCGTTGTCCCCGATCTCCTTGGCCGCCGCTCTGGCCTGCTCGCAATAGTAGAGACCCTCTTCATAGAAGCCAATCTTCATGAATCCGGTGCCGCACAGGAAGAGGGCGGCAGGGAGAAGGTGAGGTTGCCCCATGGCTCGAACATGGGCAAGATTCTGCTTGTACGCATCGAGAGCTGCCCGCAGATCTCCCGCTTCGTCAAAACAAAGGCCTGCCCCGGTGAGGGATCGATGCTTGAGGTCAGGCCAGCCCAGCTGGGTTGAAACCGAAGCTAGCTCAAGAGACAGGATTCCGGCTTCTCTTTTTCTTGACAGTGCGTACAGACACATCTGCTTCTGCAAGAGAAGGTTTGATCCCTGGATGCTGATCGGTTCCCTCTTCGGGTCATAGCCAATCTTTCGGAGGATTGTCAGGGCTGCCTGATATCTGCCACGCAGTCGAAGATTCACGATATCGCGATAGCGCTCGTAGAGTTCGGCCTGCCTCGTCATGTAGGCTTCGTCGAGTTCTTCAACGAGGTCGATGTGTTGGAGCAGACGGGTTCTTGGAACGGGGTTATCCACGAACTCGAGGAATCTTCTTGCGATCTGAAGATACTGAACGTCCTCGTGTAGCTCCGGACTCTTCGCTCCTTTGTCCAGGGTCCTTCGCATCTCCAGAAACAGGAGGGCATTGATCGGGATCTGTGGAGGTTCGTGATGAGTGACCAGGAAGTGTTGAGTCGTTTCATCTCCTCGCTCTTCGGCTCGAATGAAGGCGTCAATGAGATCTCGAGGTTTTTCGTGCAAACGTACGTCAGGGTGAGATTGAGCGTTTGTACCGGGGGCGGCGCAAAAGAGCAGGAAAACGGCCACGAAAACCGGGAGCTTCATGAACAACCTCGGAGATGGATACTCAGGAACTCGCCTCCTCGGTGCCAAGGAGGCTTTGAACATAATAGAGGGTCTCAAGAGCGGCAGACTCATCGGGAATGGAAAAACAGGCCATCTTAGCTGACTCCTCGGCCGTGACCCAGAGCTTCATTCGGATTGCCAGGTGAGCAAGAGAGAGGTCAAGGAGCTCAACTGGCACTTCATCACGCAGGATTTCGGAGGCTTGTTCATAGCGTTGCTTCAGGTCAAGGGTGGCAGCTCGAAACTGGAAGCTTTCAGACGGTTTGGATCCTTTTGGAAACACGAACCAGCGATAGACCTTCCCCCTCTTGAGAGCGGGGGCGTTCTCTGGATAGGTGATTGTATTCTGCCGGGTCGATCCCTCCCAGATCAAGTCGCTCAAATCTTCGCTCTTGAGCTCGACATGATATTCAGTGTTATGGCTCGTTTCGGAGGTGCTCCTCCAGCGGAAGGTTGGCTGGAGATCCAGAATGGATTGTCGGGGCGATATCAGCAGCAGGGGGCCGGGGGATCGATGCACGGGAGCATCCGGGTTGGACCTCTCAAGGGGCCCCAGGTAATGATAGTCTCCGAGAATCTCCGGGTGTTCCGAGCGCAATCGTGCGCTGATTTGATCCATTCTCTGGTCAATCGAACGGGACTCGGATGCGTACAGCCGAAGGATTGCAAGTGATGCCGTCAAAACAATCAGGGCCGCGGTGATAAGGATCGCCGGGTGCCGGAAGAGTCCGGCCTCGGCGCTGAGGCGTCGGACCGAATTTCCTCTGACCTCGACTTCAGAGTCTCTCCTGATGGAGTCAACGATCCGAGTGCACGGGGGGCACATTGAAAGGTGAGCCTTCACATAGCCCGCTTCCTCCGGAAGGAGAGCATCACTTCCATAGCCAGAAAGTAAGTTTGCATCGGGGCACTCAGGGTCCGGGGCGGCTCCTTTGCCGACCTCGGTTCTTACGAGGAATCCGATGGTCTTGTCATCTACTTCATCCATTTGGCCCTGCCTTCTGTTTTCTTTGACAATTCACCCGACCAGGGAGGTGGTCGTTGCTGGACTCGGAAGTTGCCAAAGATTCTTCTATTGCGTCTCGCAACCCTGACCAGATCGGCTGGAGATCTCCGGATGGGGTCAGGTGATGCGTGATAGAAGTGCGGATCTTATCCACAGCACTCTTGAGAACCTTGCTGATGCGGGGTTCACCAACTCCGAAAAGATCGGCGATGGTATTTTGGCGCCGGTCGTCTCGGTATTTGAGGATGAGTGCGGTCTGCTCCCCGGGATTCAGGTTCGTCCATCCTGCGGCGAAACCTTTGCGCAAGAGGGCCCCCGCTTCGGTCGCTAGCACATTTGTTACCGGGTTTTGGGACCCGTTGGAGGGGGCACTTCCTCCGCTTGGCCTGGAGCAGGAATGGTCATCCTCTTCGTCGAACTCGGCAAAGCTGCGTTCTCGAGCCCGGTCGGCGAGCCGCCTGTCAACGATCACCGAAAGCCACTTGCGGAGGCCGCTGGTTCCCTGGAAGGTTCCGATCCGGGTTCGTGATGTTCCGCTTGGCAGGAACGCAAGATCGCTCAGAATGGTCCTGGCCAGGTTGTCAGACTCGGGAGACCGTAATCCTCGTTCTTGAATCTGGGCTCTCATGAGGGGATGAAAACGGCTGGTGAGGACTCTCCATGCTTTCTCCGAGCTTCGATTGCAGGCGATTGCCAGATAAAGATCTGCCCCGGCAAGTTTCGAGAGGCATTCATTCACCCTTGCCTCGTTCTTTGGAAGGTCGATTTTCGAGAGGCGAAGATGGACAAGTAGCAGGACATCCTGGCGGTAATGGGTCTCACTGAGCGCAAGATCGCCGTACTTTTCCCGGCCATCCTCAAAGTGCTTTTGGAGAGCGCCTCTTTGCCAATCGGTTGACGGCAACGGGATTGTAATGGGTTCTCGATCCGCTGATGGGGCTGAAACAGTGGATGCAATGTCAGGATTTCTGCTCATAAGATGCTGAAATTAATGAGTTTAATGCGATGGCGCTGGAGGTAGTGTAGCGCAGGGGCCGGGAACATGCACCGGTTTTTTCCAGCCGATCTTCTCAAGGAGTACAAAGGATGATTGGCCAAGATTCCGGGTTAAAAACTTCGGAGAATCCCGAGTTTTTTCTAGCATGGCCCGCCTCATGGAACAAAAGGGACATCCTCGAGCCCCTCAGGGCACCAAGACTCCGATTCACCGGGCCATCGGTTGGGGGGGATTTCTTGTTCTCCTCTTCTTGCACCTCGATTTCTGGCGGCCCCAGAGGGTCGTCCTCTATTTTGGATGGTTGCCGGAGGAGTTGCTCTATCGATTGATCTGGATGCTTCTTGCCTTTTTCTACCTCGTTCATCATTGCACCTACTTGTGGACCCGTGATGAAGCGGAGGATCTCTGATGGGGCCGTCACTCGCCCAGATGATGATTGTACTCGGGAGCTATGTGGTTCTTGTTCTGCTGGTGGGTGCCTTTGCTTCTCGGCGTGGCAGCACTTCCCCCGAGGAGTATTTTCTTGCCGGCCGAGGGCTCGGGAAGATCGTTCTCTTCATGGCTCTCTTTGGAACGAACGCGACTGCTTTTGTCATGGTTGGTATCCCCGGCCTCTCGTATCGCGAAGGAGTTGGAGTCTTCGGGCTCAACGCGGCCATTGTTGCTCTTGGGACGCCACTGACGTTTGTCTTGATCGGAGTCCCGGCGTACCGGGCGGCAGCGAGGCTGAAAGCCATGACTCCGTCCGAACTCTATGCCCGTCGCTTTGGAAGTCCGTTGCTTGGCCATGTGCTTTTCTTTTTCTTCACGGTCTACACCCTTCCTTACATGGTCACCGCGGTAAAAGGCGCTTCCCTCACTCTTTCCTCCATGACTCAAGGTGGTGTATCGGAAGCTCTCGGTGGATTCTTTGTGCTGGCTGTGGCTCTCCTGTACACACTTTTTGGCGGGATGCGGGCGACGGCATGGACAAACGTGATCCAGGGAAGCTTGTTTCTCGGATTCATGCTTCTCGCTTTCTTCCTGATTCCTCATTCCCTTGGTGGATTCGTCGAGGCGACTCGCGCGGTTCGCGATCACGACCAGGATCTGCTGAGAGTGATTCCCGAAGGTCGATTTGAGCTTCGCGCCTGGGCCTCCTGGGGTCTTGTGATTTCTCTCACCGTCATTGCTTTTCCTCACATGCTCGTGCGCATGTTTGCCGCCAGGAGTTCCGACGCGATCCGGAGTATCGTTCGGCTTTATCCGCTGGCCCTCATCGCTCTTTGGCTTCCCGCCGTACTGATTGGAGTTTGGGGTGCGGCGGCTTTCCCCGGCCTTGAGAAGGCGGATGAGATCTTTTCCCGGATGGTTTCTGTCCATCTACCGTCATGGCTCGGCGCGCTTGGCTTCGTAGCGGTGCTCGCGGCGGTCATGTCGACCCTGGATGCCCAGCTGTTAACTTTGAGTTCGATGCTCGTCCGTCTTCGGCTCACTCGCGGGGAGGAACAGGGGCAGGTCTTCCTGGGACGATTGTTCGTGGTG
>JAJDCM010000150.1 GCA_029260825.1 Planctomycetota bacterium
TCGGGTAGACCGGAGTTCGTCCCCGGACCGAAACTTCAGGAGATGGCCGGGGTCCAGCTGCCTGATGCCGGGATGATGCGTCCGCGGCGCGGGTACAAACTCATGCGCCAGGTATTGATCCAGGGCCACCGGATCGATCTCTTTTCCCAGGCTCGGATCGTAGGAGAGAAGGGCGGACAGTTCCGATGCGAACAGGAGCCGCTCTTTTCCGGGAGCATAATACAGAGGCTTGATGCCAATCCGATCCCTGGCAAGAAGGAGAAACGGGGAAGCGCCTCTTTCGTCGAGAATGGCAAGAGCAAACATCCCGTTTAACTTTTCCAGGAAGGACTCCCCATACGAGAGATAGGCGCGCAGAACAACTTCCGAATCACAGCGGGAGCGAAAGGAATGCCCCTTCCCCGAAAGCTCGGTTCGGATCTCTTGAAAGTTGTACACCTCACCGTTGTAAACAAGGTGAACCCGCCCGGATTCATCGGAGATGGGTTGCTCCCCGCCGTCGGGATCGATCACCACCAAACGACGGGATCCAAGCCCCCCATTCTTTCCGACAAACACTCCCTGCTGATCCGGTCCCCGATGGGTCAGGACATCCGTCATGACACGAAGACGCCGCTCAAATGCCTCGGGTGGATCATGAAGAAGGAGAGCGCCGGCAATACCGCACATGAGGGCCTAGCCTTCGATCCGCAGTCGCACAACGCTCTTTCGAACCGGACCGCTCGTCTCGATTTCGGCCTCGAGTTGATGATAACCCGGGGGGAGTGAGACAGCGTCGTGGCGAAAGACCTCGTACCTTCTTCCGGCCGGATGGGTCACTGTTCTCTTGAACAACGGACGGCTGTCGATGGGCATACCGTTCAAGGTAAGTTGGCTCCGAAGAATCCTCTCATCGGTTTGCAAGATCGTGCTGCCCTTTCGGTGACGCACCCGGATCTCGACCGGGAAAGGGGATGTCCCGTTGAATCCGGGAAGCACCACGCTCAAGGAGAACAGAGAGGGCTGAAGAATGACGACAAGATCCCGTTGAAACGAGGGAACCGAGAGGGTCAAGGTGCCATTCTGTACAACTCGCCTCTTGGACTCCAGAACATGCCCGGTGACGGGAGAGTAAATGACGTATTCCTGGTCGCCATTTTCGAGTCCGGCAAAAGAAAGGCTTCCCCCCGCCGACCCCCCTTCCGATTCGAGGTAGGCGACAACCACTCCGGATTCACTTCTGGCCGCCAGGGAAAACGTGGCTGGAACCTGAGTGAGGAGGGTTGGGTCCGGAGCAAAGCCCGACAGGTCTCCCGAGCTTTCCAGGATGGAGTGAAAAGCTCCGAGGTACTCCTCCCAGACCGTGTCGTCGCTGTAAAGCGGAGGTCCGAACACGACCCGATCAAAGTTGCCATCCTCCTTGGTGGTGGCGCCTGCTCCGCCGGAAAGAAGGATGGTCCAGAAAATCGTCCGCGCCCGCTCCCGATCGGAAGGCGTCGGATCGGTTAGATCCGGTTCGGGACCGATGCGACCGACGAGGATCGGCTTCGTCCCGGAATACTGCAAAAACCGATCTCGAATCTGAGCAAGAGAGAAGAAGCGAATCGAGCTGGGCGCATGCCAGACATCGAGCAAGTCGATTCCCGGTGCATTCCGTTCAAAATCAAGAAGGAAAGACCCACAAGACATGTTGGTCAGGAGCAAGTTTCGTCCAAGAATCGCTTCGGCCGATTGGAAGCGATTGATCCAGCGTTGAAGCCAGTTCGTCGGGCCGGTGTACTCGTTGCAGATCTCGTAGATGACATTTCCAAAGCCCTCCGTCTCGGAAACGAGCTTGTCGATGTAGTCCTGCTGAAACTGGATGAGGGCAGGGTTCCCGGTGTCATAGAACTCGGGTACCGCGTTTGACCCGGACGGAAGGCCGACTCCGTTCACGTTGTTGCTCGGATGAAACGGATGGTTTGCCCAGCGATTCGATCCTGGCTCCAGACCCACTTCGTCGAACATCTGAAGCAACACGATTCGACCGTTGGCCTCATTGACCGCGAGAAAGTCGCGCAACCGAGCCCAGTACTGGACGGAAAAAAATCGGAGATCGAATCGTCCGTCTCCCAGGCGCAGCCATGGATTCAGCGGCCCGGCCTCATCGGGAATGATGGTGTTGATCGTCTTGACCCGGGTGAGATTCGCCCCATAGGGTCGGTACCAATCGGATTCGGCCTGGTGATCGGCGAGCCCTTTGACGACAAGCAGCCAATCTCCCTGACCAAACAGATAGAGGGGCTTTCCCCCGTAGACGATCTGGGTCCCATCCACCGAGACTCGTTTCGTCTGCGCCATTCCGGAACTTGAAGCCAGAAGGGACGCGACCGCAAGAAGAAATAGAAGCCCACATTTTTGACGGCTATGATTGCGCACGAACAACCTCCACGCTGAAACAACGGGGGCGACGGGATCTCAAGAGCTGCTCAAGAAATGAGCCAAGGCGACAAGGCCTGAAACCCGCTTTGTGACTGAAGAAATGCCAGGGACAGGAAGGATTGTGCCGGGATCCTGGCAAAAGATCAACCTCGAGCGCTCCTCGATTCTTCCCACAACGACCTGAAAGAAAAGGAGTTGAAGTCCCCCCGGAATCGCTCGACGCCCGGGCCAGAAAGTCCGGGTCCCCGGCTTTCCGTCAAAGAGCCTCGAAAACCCCGACCGCAGGGCCCGATAAACCCCTATTTTAACTGGACTTCCGCCGACAATCGGCTAGTCTTGAAGCCATCGTAACCCAATTGATCTAAAGGGGATCAGATCGTTCTACGTCAGGAGTCCATCTGCCATGTCGTCTCTGGTATTGCCTCGTTGCCTCATGCATTTTTCCGTGTTTGTCGTCGTCCTTTCCGTATTTTTCGTTGCCAAGGAAGGTCACGCAAGCGGCGGAACTCTTCGACTCAAAACCGACGGAACAGCGGATGGCTACTACTACAACGCCGGAGGACCGGGCGCCGCCCGGTTTTTGACCACATACGGGCAGAATGAGTTCGACGTGACATCGATCATTTGCGCCTCCGTTCATCAAGATCTGAACCACGGCCAACCACCTCTTGGAACGTTGCTCATCGAGCTTCGAACCCAGGACCCAAATAGTCCGGGCTATGCGGACCTCACCCCCGCCGGACTCGTTGCCGCAGCAGACGCCAACAGCTTGTCGGAATGCTCGACCACAGGCATCCCTTCCACAGCAACGTTTGGCGGTGGCGGGGGAGTTCTTCACCCCGGCAGCGACATGGCTGTTGTTGCGCTCCAACCTGCCAATGGGCCCGGGGCACTCGACTTTTGTGGACTCTTGCTTGACTCGAGTAGCGTCTACACCGGCGACGCCAAGACTCAATCCGTCGCTCCGGGAGGCTTCAAAGAGACCCTGGGCTTCAATCATTTTCTGGAGCTCGTTGTTTTTGATCCATCCCAGATTCAGATGAATCTTCGCATGAGCGGATCCTCCCGATTCCCCTCCGACCGGGGGGCTTCGGTTGTCTTTGCCAGACGCGAATGCGACATCAACCAATCTGACTGTGTCTCGGCGCGGGACAACTCGGGCCATACCGATGACTTCTTGACCGCAAGAATGACGATCGATAACAATACCAATCAGCCAGCGACTCTCGACCTATCTCTTTTTGTTGACCGCAGCATCATCAACCCTTCCCTTGACCCCAAGGATATCTACAACTTCATGCGGCCGATTGGAGGAGGCTCCAAGGCCGACAACCCGATCACATTCCCCCCGGGACGAACCCTGGTCAACGTTCAACTCAAGACGGCATTGCGCAGCACGGTCCTCAACATTCTTCCCCTCGACCTTGATTTCTCCGCTCAACTCACCGATGCCAATGACCCCCAGATTCTTGCTGCAACCCATCAATCCCGGGTAGGATTTCGCCCACGAGCCGGCTACTATGACGATAACGATGTGGACGGCGCCAATTACTTTACCGTTCAACTTCCGGTCATGACCGGGGACGCGCTGGAAGTCCGCTACGACGCGATTGACTCTCCTGCGGCGGGCAACCCCTGGCGCATTGGCGGAGTTGAGGTCGTGGGCGCCGAGATGGGAAGCTCGGGTCTTCCCGGCCTTCCGGCAATTCAACTTCGAGTTGAAGATCCGATCCTCGCCAACAATCCGGACCTCTCACCTCTTGGTCTCTTGAGATCGACCGGGCCGGTAACTTTCGGACCTCCGGCGACAACCGTTCGCGTCGACTTCACCGACTACGTCGTGACCCCGGCCATTCACGATCTCGCCGAATCGCTCTGGGTATCCGCTCTTCTCAACCCAGGGGATTCCCTTGCCGGAGTCACGACCATCGCGGGAGACACGGGACTACCTGTCACCGGGAACTCCTACACATCACTGCAAGGAGAGGTCCCTCGGATCGGGGAACCGACCGTCGACTGGATGATGCGGCTCGGATTCGACGATGACCTCGATACGATCGATCGAAACCGCCAGACCCGCCCCGCATCCGGCTTCCTCCGGGAAACAACCCGCTTTATTCCGCTGGGTCGGTTCGGCGAGAGAATCACCGAGTAGAGAGCCACCCGGCCTCCCTTTTTCCGGAGCGGTTTTTTCGTCTCCCCTCCATGGTTTCCTCGTCTAAGATGAGATGGCCCCCTGTTCCATCATCGGGATCCTCGGAGACGAAACCTTGCGCTTCAGAGCTGACATCCGGACCATGACCATCCGAGCGGGGGCTAATACTCTGCTCCCGCTTTGCACGTTTCTACTTTGGGTGGGATCCCTTTCTTTGGCCAGCGCTGCTCACGCCCAGTTCGACCCGGCGGCTCCCGCTCCCATCGAGAAGCTTCGAGGATCCTTGATCCTGGTGGCCTCTGGCAATCCAACTGCCGCCAACCTGGAGATGTTTTCCGGACTTGCCGGGGGCGACAAGGCGAACATCGTCCTCTTGTTCCTGGATGCGGAAGCCAAGGCATCCGCCGCCCCGATCATCAGACTCTTGCAAGACAACCTTCCCCGGGGAGCCATTCTGACCCTGCTAAGCGCTCCCGAACTCTTGCGTTCCTCCGGCCCTCATCCTCAGCTCGAGAGCGCCACCGGAGTTTGGATGTGGTGCGGCAAGTCACTTGCCGCCGCTCGGTCGAAGGTTGTGAAGAGCTCCCTTGAGTCGGATCTGCGGGCGGTGGTCAATCGGGGTGGCGTGGTGGGTGGCTCAGGTCATGCAGCCGTCCTCCTTGGGAGTGATGTCCCGGTTCAAACATCTTCATCTCAGAAGCCAAAGAGCCTACCTGGAATCGGACTGCTTGCCGGGTCAGCGATCGAACCCACCTTCGAGGGCAAAGACAAGAAAGATGAGTTCCTGGACTGGATCAGAGCTCACCCGGATGTAGTCGGCTTTGGCCTCGAGCCGGGAACAGCGCTCCTTCTCAGGCAGCGGTACCTCCGTTGCGCAGGACCCGGACGAATTCACATTACCATTGCGGGAAACGACACGCGTCCAACCAGGACCCAGACTCTTTCCGGTAACCAAACCGGAGATCTTATTTCTCTCTCTCGAAGCGCGAGAGCTCGAACCCATCGCCCTTTCCCCCCGTCCAGGCTGCCGGAACCGAAGGTAACAAGCGGTACTCTTCTATTGGGAGGCGGAGGGAACATTTCCCGAAAGACGATTTCCAGGTTCATCGAGCTTGCCGGAGGAAAGGACGCACTCCTCCTTTTCGTTCCTTGCATGCAGGCGGAGGAGATCCGGGGAGAGCCGGGTTTCGTGGGCCTTCTGAAGAGTCTTGGGGCAACCAATGTTCGGGTGTTCCACACCAAAGACCGGAAGAAGGCAAGCGAAGATCGTTCATTCCTCGATCTTGTCCGGAAGGCAGGAGGCATCTGGTTTGGAGGAGGAAGGCAATGGAACTTCGTCGACTCCTACCAGCACACAACCACCCACAAACTCATGCATGAAGTGCTGAGTCGAGGGGGCGTGATCGGTGGTTCGTCAGCCGGCGCCTCGATCCAGGCCGACTATCTTGGTCGAGGGGATCCTCTCGGGAACACGAACATCATCGCAGAGGGCTACGAGGAGGGCCTCGGGTTTCTGACCGGTGTCGCCGTCGATCAACATTTTAGCCGGAGAGGACGCGAGCCGGACTTGCAGCTCCTGGTCAAAACCTATCCTCAGGTTCTGGGCATTGGTCTAGATGAATCCACCGTGCTCTGGGTCACCGGGTCTCGGGGAACGGTCGAGGGGCAGGGAACCGTCACGTTTATTCATCACAAGAGAGATGGGTCTCTCCTTGAGCGGGCCGTCCTGAAAGATGGAGAGTCGTTTGATCTTGCGGCGAGGCGGGAGACGGAGTAGGGCAGAAGCAGCCCGCCTCCCGGGCTTGCGACGTTAGTTTACCGAATTCTTCAGGGCCTCCACGTATTCGACGCCGGGTGGTACTCCAGATGTTGTTCCGCTCGCTCGCCGTTCAGAGCGGAGCGCCAAAAACGGTACGACCTGCCGCGTTTGTTCTTGACCGGGTCGCCTTCGAAGTAGGCGTGGGACCCGCCGACGTTCGGGGCATCGGTGACATCAACGTACAGAGCCTGACGGGAATCGAGTCCGTGGAGATAGTGCCCCAGCCTTGCGAGCTGCTCTTCACCCGATTTGATCCGTGATGCCCGCAGAGCTCCGTCGTCTTCGTTGATAACGATGTAGGTTCGCCGGCGGCACTTGATCCGGTCGACCCACTCGGCGTGGTTTTCGTTGTTCGTGTCGGCGGCAGCCAGGATCACGTTGTCAAACAGCATGTGGTGCTCGTCGAACACGCTCGATTTCTGGATCTGCTTGAAGAGGTAGTTTCCCATGCTGTGGAGCATCAGATTGATCTTGAACGGACAGCCTTTTTCGGCCATGCGTGTGATGTACTGCTGACGCTCCTCACGATTATCGGGAAACTTTTCGATTGCCTTCGTATGCACTTCGTTGAGAAGTTGCCCATTGAATGCATTCAAGTAGCGGCGGGCGATGGCCAGGGTACGATACACCGCACCGGCCGATGCGCGAGCGTCGCGTTTGTCACTCTTGTAGCTGGCGACCCCCTTCACACCGCCGCCATCAGCGGGCCAGCTGAAGGCCAAGACCTCCACGTTGTATAGCTTCTCAAAGCCCTCCGCCCGGTCGAGTACGGCTTTCAGATCATTGTTGAACCCGTGAACGAATACAAGGACGTTCTTCTTCTCCTTCCGCACTCGCTTCAAGATCATGTGCGCCCCGTAAGAGCTCGAATAGGCACGCTTTGAAACGGGGAGACCGATTTCTTCCTTTTGAGCCCGGGTCAACCTGTCCGGCAAGACGTCGATATTCCAGCCCTTTCCCCGGCGCTTCGCCTCCACGAGTCGAAGCTCATGGGGACCATTCTCGTTGGGGATTTTGCCGAACTGCTTGAGGCCTCTGGCTCCCGAATCAATGCTGCGGTTCGTTACAACAAACATGGCTCTCCTCTCTTGTCGAGCTGGGCTCTGGAACGGACTGCCGTGGGGCGAATCATTGTATCAAATACTCGATAAGCATCGTGGCAAGGACGGATCACCTCCCCCCGGATAAAGTAGTAACGACCTTTGGCCAGGGAGCTTCGACTCTCCCCGCCTACTTCCCTTCCGACTTCTCCTCGTCAGCTTCCGGCAGAGGAATCTCTACTTCGTTCCCGAAGAGATACTTCTCGAACCACTGCCAGTTGTGCCAGGTCGCTGCGAGGCGCTCCTTGGGCTTGGTGATCCCGTGACCAAATCCCTTGTAAAGAATCAACCGGGTTTCAACGTTTTGATCCCGCAAGCCCTGATACAACTCAAAGGCGTTGGGAACAGGAACCCGTCGATCGAACTCACCATGTTGAATCAAGGTGGGAGTGCAAGCCTCCAAAATATACGACATGGGAGATGTCTTGCGGTAAATCTCCGGATCATCCCAGGGAGTTGCTTCGAGATAGTTTCTTGTAAACCCGTGAATGTCGGTATTCACATAGTAAGTGACCCAATTCGAAATCCCCGCCCCGTTCGAAATCGCCTTGAACCGTTTCGTCGTCGTACTCAGAAAAGCAGAGATGTATCCCCCCTGACTCCAACCCATGGCCCCCAGACGATCCGGATCGGCGAGCCCGGACTCGACGAGATGATCAACCCCCGAAAGCACATCCCAGGCATCGTCCACTCCAAGGTTTCGAACATTCAAAGCCCGAAAGGCCGCGCCATATCCAGCCGATCCACGATAGTTGGGCATGAGGATCAGGGCGCCCTTTGCCAACCATTGAGCAATGGGATAGACACTTGATCTCAAGAGACCCGGCCTTGATGTTCCCGTCGGGCCTCCATGAATGATGGTAAACAAAGGAGCTCGGGTCTTTGGGTCATGCCCCTTGGGCTTCCACAACACCCCTTCAATTTGAACTCCATCCCGACTTTGCCATCGGACAACTTCCCGGGTTCCAAGCGGCCAGGAACTCACCTGCTCGGTTTGTCGGGTGATCTTCTTCATCTTCGCAAATGACGGATCCGTCACATACAGCTCAGGAAGAGCCACATCGCTCTCTCCCACAAGAACCACCGTCTTTCCATCAGCCGACAGATCCATGGACCCCACAACCCTGGGGTCACTGGAGCGGGGTTCAATCTTCCTCGTCTTCGGGTCCAGCAGAAAGACCCCGCGCTCCGTTTTCTGACTCGCCAGAAACCAGATCCCCTCGGGCCGCCAGGTGATGGGAGAAGCGCTCTCGTCAAAGTCATCGGAGAGACTCGTGATCTTCCCCCCATCGGTCTTGATGGAGGCGATGACCCGATTGCCGTAGTAGGGATTGGCTCCCACGGTGCTGACAAAAGCAAGCTCATTTCCATCCGGTGACCACCTGGGAGAAGTATCCGGTCCTACCTGGGTCACCAGCGGGAAGACCTCCCTCGACTCGACTTCGACCACCGAAATATCTGCGTCAACAAACGCGTCAATTTGAGGGGTCGGCCTGTGGTCAAAAGCAATTCGACGACCATCCGGAGACCATTCGAAACTCCCGACGGTAAACTCATCTCCTGTCGTCAAGCGCGTTGCCGCCTCCGGACTCTTTCCCCGGGTACTACAGATCCAAAGGTGAGTGAGGCGAAAATCCTGATCTTCGATGGCCAGACCGCCGTATGCTTTCTCCCGGCGGGCAAGCTCCTCCGACTCAGGATCCTTTGCAGAATAGGCGATCTGTTTTCCATCCGGGCTCCACCGGAACCCGGTGACTCCGCCCTTCTGCCGGGTCATCGCCCGGGATTCACCTCCGGAAGATGAAATGAAAAACACCTGAGGCTCCTTCCCCCGATCAGCAAGAAACCCGATCCACTCTCCATCCGGAGACCACCGGGGAGAAGAGCTGTCTTTGTCAGTCGTTCTCGTGAGCTGAAACGGTTCGTCCCCGATTCTCTGGAGCCAGATTTCTCGATCGAATCGATTCATCCTCCAATCGGCACGTCGCACGGTATAAGCCACCATCGTTCCCGACGGCGAGATCCGCGGAGACGAGAGGGATTCCACCGAGAGAACCTCTCGCATGGTGGGAGCATCAGGAGGAAGAGATCGTCGATCATCCTGCCCCGAGGCCGTCTGAAAACTGGTCACCGACAAGAAAAGTCCCGTCCAGGCCCCGATCCGCAAAGCGTTCATCCCATCCCCTCCGTTTCAAAACTCATCCCTTGGCGAGTCGTCAAGAAAAGACGCAACTGAAGACTCGTCAAGCTTGAAATCCCTCGAGCTCTCGGCCGTGCGATAGACCGGAACCTCAAACTGGCTGTGATAGTCGACTCCAGGAACCTCAGCCGTCACTTCGAGTCGCCAGACGATTTGATTAATGGAATCAGAATCATCGGTCTGCAGCGAATCATGAGGAATCGCAAACAGAACCGGAATCGCCGACCGGGTCCGGTCCTCTTCGAGAAGCTCCCGCCCCATGACTCGTTCATCCTTCCAGACCGTCGACTCCGAAACGCTGGTTTTTGACCCAGAACGTCTTCTCACTCTCCGAACACACTTGAGAGTGAGATGAAAACCCGACTCCGGGATCAGGTTCTTTCGGGTCATCACCGCACCCCCGATCATCCCTCCGATGACTCCGGTGGGTGCACTCATCTTGAACCGAGACTGGCCATACTTGATCCAGCGAAGAACATTCTTCCCTGCCCAGATCAAGAGCGCCATCCCGATCAAGGGAAAGAGTAGAGCAATCAGAACGACCCAGTTTCCCTTACTCACCTCTTCCGGTATGAAAAACCAAAGAGGAGCCGAAATAGCATTCCACATCCCGGCAAAGAAGATGGAAATGATCAGGGGACCACGGTCCGATGACGGGATGGACTCACCATGCCACTCGGGCCGGGAAAGCCACGGCTCATCCGCGTGCTTTTCGAGAAGGGCTTTTCGAACCTTGCGCCTTCGTTTGCTATACAGGGCAAAGAAGAAGAGTCCAAATCCCGCGCCACCAAAAGCAATGAATCCTACACAGTAGAAACCAACCAGTTCCCATCGAAGCTTTGGATCCAGGACCGCATTCGACGGATCCTTCGGGTCAACATAGCAGGGATGAGGATCACCGGCGTTTCGACAGCGAGAAAGTTCGGCGTAAATCGTACGCTGATAATCCCCCACATTATCGCCCCCGGAATGAAGACCCACCCGGGTTCCTTGATACATCGTTCCATGAACTTCATATTCGTAGGTAGCCGTGGCTTGATACGAGGTTGAATCATGTCCATGGGTGACGTCAAGCCCCACTTCAAGCAACCTTGCCGGGACTTCCCGAAAACCGGCAGCTCTCATCGCCTGGTACAGATCCGAGGCCGCCACACCGAAAAGAATGAGCCCAGCAAGAGCGAACGGAAGGGAAAAGAGGAGCAAACAACCACTCTGTTTCTCCGGATCGATTCTTTTTGCCATGCCACCTCCCAGAAGCCCTGATTCCTGAACTCAATGGGTCACAACACTCGATCCTTCAAGGTGTGCGTCATCGTCCATTCTCAAGATTCCCTACCTTATAACCCAAGGGCCACTCCAGGACTTCCCTCTTGAAAAACCACCGAGTTGAGTCACAATAGGGACAGGGATCCAGGACCATCAATGGGATGATGTGGAAATGACAAGACCTGGCCCCTCCTTCGTAATCTCCTCGCTCCTTCTAACACTTCTCTTCCTGGAAAAGCCCGTCAATGGCATGCCGCCCAACCCATGGCCGGCGGAGCCAAAAGCAGCCGCGGTGAACCTCACCCCCGTCGAGGGTGCGGGAGTCAATGACTTCCATGAAGATCTGAGCGGTGCGGTCTGGAACCCCGTGACCCGCACCCTCTGGGTTTGCCGCAATGGAGGAGTCGGCGGTTCCAAACTGTGGGCTCTCGTTGAAGATGGCCTCGGCAGCTTCATCGTCGATACACGCATGGCAGCTCGAGGAGAATGGACGAGCTTTGGGGACTTCGAAGGAGTGACTCAAGCCGACTTCAGCGAGGACGTTGTCTACGCCATGGTTGAAGGCGAAGAGCACATCAAGGAATACGATGTCTCGACCTATGGTGTGCAGGTCCTGAACAACGACTGGGACACAAGCCCCTTCCTTCCTACCCTCGGAGGAGATGGCGCCGAGGCAATCACATTTGTTCCCGACTCGTTTCTTGCCCAGGCGGGTTTTGTTGACGCCGATGGCATCGCCTACACGAGCACTCGTGGAATGGGAGGCCTCATGTTCGTCGGGCATCAAAACGGCGGAGGCATCTACGTATTCGACCTGGACCGGGGAAGCAGCACCTTTGACTTCGTCGGAGAATACTTGACCGATTACGATGAGGTTGCGGGCCTGGAGTTCGATCGTTCCACCGGCCTTCTGCTCGTTTGGCACGACAGCGGACACGATATCCTGGCGGTTCTCGACCTCACCTCAAACCCGGTGTTGGGGATGCCCCATCGACAATT
>JAJDCM010000016.1 GCA_029260825.1 Planctomycetota bacterium
TGCGCAGAAAAGGCGCCACACTTCTTTTGCTTCGGTGGACGTGATCCCGGAGTTTGAGGACGAACCCGATATCGAGATTCTCGACGGCGAGCTTCGGGTTGACACCTATCGATCGAGCGGCGCCGGCGGACAGCATGTCAACGTGACGGATTCTGCGGTTCGCATCACTCATCTCCCGACCAATATCGTGGTCACCTGCCAGAACGAGCGGTCTCAGCACAAGAACCGCTCGACGGCGATGAACCTCCTTCGGGCGAAGCTCTATCAGATCCGAGAGGATGAGAAGCTTGAAGAGGCCCAGAAGCACTACGGTGAGAAGGGTGAAATCGCATTTGGAAGCCAGATCCGGTCTTATGTCATGCAGCCGTATCAGCTCGTGAAAGACCATCGAACCGGCGTCGAGAACGGCAATATCAACGCGGTTCTGGACGGAGACGTTGACGGATTCATCGATGCGTATCTTCGGAGCCGAGCGGGAAGGCGATAAGAAGGAAGACGGGGAAGCAAGAACATGAGCACGAACGGAACCGAGAGAGTCAGGCGAGCGCTTCTTAGCGTTTCAGATAAGACCGGCGTCGTGGAGCTTGGCCGGGGTCTTGTGGCCCTTGATATCGAGCTTGTTTCCACCGGGGGAACGGCGGCGGCACTTCGCAAGGCGGAGCTTCCGGTCACCGATGTCTCCGAGATCACGGGCTTTCCCGAGATCATGGATGGTCGAGTGAAGACTCTTCATCCCAAGGTTCATGGAGGCTTGCTCGCCAGGCGAAGTAGTGAGTCTCACTTGAAGGCCCTGAAAGATCACGAGATCGGCCCGATTGATCTTGTCGCGGTCAATTTGTATCCGTTTGAACAGGTCGTTGCGAAGAGTGACACACCGTTCGAGATGGCGATCGAGAACATTGATATCGGCGGTCCTTCGATGCTCCGTTCCGCGGCGAAGAACTTCGAGGATGTCATCGTTCTTTGCGATCCTCAGGACTACTCCGGAGTGCTTTCTTCACTCTCCGCCGGTTCAGGATCCAAGGATTCAGTAAGTAGTTCTACACGGAGGGGCCTGGCTCAGAAGGTGTATTCTCTTACCTCTCGTTATGATCTGGCCATCACCAACTATCTCTCGAGCCAGTCCGGGGATGCTGATGCCGATGGAGCGTTTCCTGGAATCTTGCGGCCGACGTTCGAGAAGGCGCTGGACCTGCGGTACGGAGAAAACCCTCATCAGGCGGCAGCGTTCTATCGGGATCCGAGTGCGGCACCGGGGAGTTTGGCTCATGCCACCCAGCTTTCCGGCAAAGAGCTTTCCTACAACAATCTTCTGGATCTGGAGGCCGCGCTTGCCGTCGTCTCTGATTTTGACAAACCGGCAGCCGCGGTCATCAAGCACACGAATCCCTGCGGGGCAGCGGTAGCTACCCGTCTTGATGAGGCCTTCTCGTTTGCCATGGATGGAGATAGGGTGTCGGCATTTGGCGGCATTGTCGGGCTGAACCGGGAAGTTGATCGGGCGACAGCCGAGGGATTGACGGCCAAGAACCAGTTCTTCGAGGCGATCATTGCTCCTGGTTTTTCCGAGGAAGCAGTCTCGCTCCTTCAGGCCCGCAGTGGGTGGGGTGGGTCGGTTCGTCTCCTTTGCGTCGGGAGCGCGGTCGGGAAAGAGACAGACGCCGGGGAAACGGCTTCGATTCGGCTGACATCGATTTCCGGAGGTCTTCTGGCTCAGACCGCGATTCGTGGGGTTCCCGGACTTTCTGATCTCAAGGTGGTGACGGAGCGTCAACCGACGGATGAGGAGCTTTCGACACTCCGGTTTTGCTGGGTCGTGTGCAAGCACGTGAAGTCGAATGCGATCGTCTTGGCCCGTGAGAACCGGGTGGTGGGAGTGGGCGCGGGGCAGATGAGCCGGGTTGATTCAACCGACCTTGCGGGACGAAAAGCGGGCGAGAAAGCAAAGGGAAGCGTGCTGGCATCGGATGCCTTCTTCCCGTTCCCGGATGGTCTGGAAGCGGCAGCGGCCTATGGAGTCACCGCGGTGATTCAACCGGGTGGATCGAAAAAGGATCCTGACGTGATCGCCGCGGCAGATCGACTCGGGGTGGCAATGGTCTTGACGGGTACCCGAGTCTTCCGTCACTGATGGGCCGGAACGACAGCCCTTTACCCCTCCTTTGCCGCTTTTACCGCTGCGGTTAACGCCGGTATGACTTCGAGGGCATCTCCCACGAGTCCGTAGGTGGCAATCCCGAAGATCGGTGCTTCCTGGTCCTTGTTGATGGCGATGATGGTCTGGGAGGTGGACATCCCGGCGAGGTGCTGGATGGCACCGGAGATTCCGCAGGCGATGTAGACCTGGGGAGAAACGGTCTTTCCGGTCTGTCCCACTTGTTCTTCATGAGGACGCCATCCCGCATCGACGATGGCGCGAGATGCTCCGACCGCTGCGCCAAGAGCGTCCGCCAGTCCCTCGATGAGGCCGAAGTTTTCTGGGGCCTGCAAGCCCCGGCCACCGGAGACCACGATGGAAGCTTCGGTGAGCTCGACCTTATCGGCGGCGACGGCTTTCGTTTCCTTGATGCGAAGACGACTCGCGTGGGAATCATCGAAGGGGAGGTTGACGACTTCCGGAGAACCGGTCTGGGGCTCGGATAGAACCGGAAAAACGTTGGGGCGCAAAGAGGCGACCAGCGGAAGGTCTACCGGCTTCACGTTGATGAGGCTTTTTCCCGCGAACACGGGCCGCTTGGCGGTAAACGAATCTCCGTCGATGGTCAGTCCAACGCAATCGGTCGCAAGCCCGGCGTCGAGGGCGGATGCCACGTAGGGGGCGATGTCTTTTCCTTCGGCGGTTGCCGCGAACAGAATGAGAGCGGGGTCAGCTTCCTTGATGGCGGCGACGACCGCTCTTCCCGTGCCGTCCGTCGTGGCTTCTTCAAGGCTCGGGTGACTGACGACGAGGATTCGATCGGCGCCCGCCTCATGAATGGCGGCGGTGAGGCCCTCGACGTTGTTGCCGGCGATGACAGCCGTGAGGGATGTTCCGAGGGTGGTGGCACAGCGCTTCCCTTCCCCCAGAGTTTCTCGGGCTGCTTTCTTGAGCTCGCCGGAGCGATGTTCGACGTACGCTAGCACTCCCTGCGCCATGGACGACTCTCCGTTTCGGGTTGATTCGATCCGGTTCAGACAGGCTCGAACTCAAGATCGGTCGGTTTTGTGAATCAATCAGTAGCATAATCTATCAAGTGGCCGGTTTGGCCCACTAGAGGATCTTGAGTTCTTCCTTGAGAACACGAACAAGTTCGGGAACCGCCTCGACGCCTTCGCCCACGATGCGGCCTTCGGTGCGCGCAGGAGGTGTCTCCATGGAGACGATCTCGAGTTTCTCCCCCGTCGCTTCGATGTCGATTTCTTCCAGGGGCTTCTTCTTGGCGGCCATGATTCCTTTCAAGGAAGCGTGGCGTGGTTCAGAGAGTCCTTTTTGCGCGGTGATGACACAGGGAAGATCTGCGGCAACGACCTGCTCTCCGCCTTCGATTTCTCGGTGAGCCGTGACTTCCTTGTCATTGACTTCGATCCGGGTCGCCAGAGAGATGACGGGAAGGTCGAGCTTTTGGGCAACTCGAATACCGACCTGGGAGCCGTCCGAGTCCACCGCCTTGTTGCCAAAGTAGAGAAGGTCAAACGTCACCGTGGAAAGGTAGGACGCAAGCATGGTGCTGGTGGAAGCCGGATCGCGAAAGGGGTTATCGTCCTTCAGGATGACAGCCCTGTCGGCTCCCATGGCGAGACATTTTCGGAGCTCTTTCTGGGCTTCCCCGGGACCGAGGGTCAACAGGGTGATTTCGCCCCCGTGCTTTTCCTTCAGCTCAACCGCTGCGGCAAGAGCGATCTCGTCGTAGGGGCTGATATCGTATTTCACCGACGACAGATCGATGGATTTTCCATCAGATCCGATCTTCACCTTGGTTTCGGTGTCGGGAACCCTCTTGATACAAACAACTTGATGCATGATCTCGCTCCATGACCTCTGGATTCGAAGTGGCAGATCCTAGGTCCTGGGAGGGGCGAATTCAAGGGGGGAGAGGGGTAAAGAGGGAGTCAGGGGGAAGGGTGAGGGCTCGGGGTTGGGGGGGAGACCCGAGCGAGGTCCTTTTGGATCACTTTCATGACCACGTCGGCGATCCTGGCATCGAAGAGGGTTCCTTTGCCGTCCGAGATCATTTGAAGCGCTGCCTCGGGAGGCATCGGGCGGCGATAGGATCGGTTTGAAGTCACGGCATCGTAGAAATCGCAGGGGCGAACGATCCGGGCATCAAAGGGAATATCCTCTTCTTTCAATCCGTGAGGGTAGCCGGTGCCATCCCAGTTCTCATGATGGTGGAGGACGATGGGAAGAGTGTCCTGAAGGAAGGTGACCGGGCTCAGGATCCGAACTCCCACGTCCGGGTGTTTCATGATGACCTGGAATTCGTGCTTGGTGAGTTTTCCCGGCTTGTTCAAGATATCCCGGGGGACTCCGATTTTTCCGACATCGTGAAGGAGAGATCCGTAGCGGATTCGCTCGAGATCCTGGGAAGTGTAGTTCAGGAGCTTGGCGACCTTCACCGAGAGACGTGCCACCCGCTCGCTATGACCCTTGGTGTAGCGGTCCTTTTCTTCCACGGCTCGAACGAAGGCCAGGGTTGTGTCCAGAGCCGCCTTCTGTTCGTAGATGAGCTTTTCTTTTTCCCTCTCCATTCGACGGGCTTCGTTTTCGTGGTCGTGCTTGGCGAGCACACGGCCAATCGTGGCCTCGATGGAATCGAAGTAGAAAGGTTTCGTGATGAAATCAAAGGCGCCGCAGCGCATGGCAAGGACCGCGTTCTCGAGCTCGAGGTTGGCCGTGATCATGACCACTTCGGTGTCGGGACTGATGGTTCTGATGCGGGCGAGGGCTTCCAGCCCATCCATTCCGGGCATGGAAATGTCGGTGAAGACCAGGAAGTATTCCTGCGTGGATATGGTCGAGACGGCTTCTCTGCCATCGCAGGCCACATCGACCTCAAAGCCTTTTGATTGGAGGAAGATCGAGAGCGAAGTGCGAATGTGCTCTTCGTCGTCCACCACCAAGATCCGCAGCATTTGTGTTTTCGAGGACCCGTGCATGTCAATCCTTCATCCAGTTAGATGGCTCGATTGGCCCTTTCCGAACAGCTGTTTCCGAGCATCTCCGTCCTTTAATCCATACGGCAAGAGGCGTGGGCAGAGGGAGTCTGCACCGTGCCTCCAAATTTTTCGACCGAATCAAGCGATGGACTTGACCCCCGGCCCCGGGGAATCCTGATCGAGGGAGACTCCCGGAGGCGAGGGTATGCCCCAAGGGGTGAGGTTGGGTGGTTTTTTGACGTGGAGTCTCAGGTTTAACGTATTCCCCTGGAGGGGTTTGGCCTGGATTCTCGAAAACGAGATCGACCGAGCGGCGCACCAGAGGCCTAAGGGTGTTTTTCTTTTTCTTTCTTCGGGGGCTTGCCGGCTTTTCCCTTTGCCGGAGGATCCGATGCCTCCGCTGCCTTTTCTTCCTCTTCCTGGATGGATCCATCCAGGAGGCCCACTTCGTCGGCGCTGATCCCGTCGTCGGCAACCGGTGCCATCCGATCTTCTCCAAGAGTAATGGAGTCAATCTCTTCGCTGAGCCCGGGCATGTCGGGACGAAAACCTCGCTCTGGCATGGAGAACCGGTCGCCGAGATAAACCTTGCGGACGGTCGGGTCCTGAATGAGTTCTTCGGCGCTTCCCTGCCGGATGATGTGCCCGTCGGCGATGATGTAGGAGCGATCGGTGATGGAGAGGGTCTCTCGCACGTTGTGATCGGTGAGGAGAACCCCGATGCCTCGGCTTCGCAGACCTCGAACGATGTCTTGCACCTCGGCAATTGCGATGGGGTCAACGCCGGAGAAGGGTTCGTCAAGAAGGATCAAGGAGGGCCTGGTGACAAGGACCCGGGTGATTTCGAGGCGCCGTCGCTCGCCGCCAGAGAGGCTGTCGGCTCGGTTTCTTCTCAGTCTCGTGAGATCGAGCTCATCCAGTAGCTCTTCCAATCGAACCTTGCGTTGACGGCGGGGGAGCTTCATGGTCTCCAGGATGCTGAGGATGTTTTCTTCAACGCTGAGCTTTCGAAAGATGGAGGGTTCCTGGCTGAGGTATCCCATGCCCAGTCGCGCGCGCTTGTAGATGGGAAGCTGAGTGGTTTCTTTCCCCTTGAAATCGATGCGTCCGCCATTGGGTTTGACCATGCCGATGGTCATGAGGAAGGAGGTGGTCTTTCCGGCTCCGTTGGGCCCGAGGAGTCCCACGATTTCTCCGGTGTTGACCTCGAAGCTCACTTTATCGACGACCGACCGCCGTCCATAGATCTTGACCAGCTCAGAGGCTTGCAGAAGTTGCATCGAATTCCTCAACGATTCCGAAAGGCGGACTTCTCCGCCGTAGCGCGACCCTTACCGGGTTCTTGGCGGGCTTGTCCGCCGTAGCGCGCAGCGCGTAGGCGGGTCATCTTACAAACCTGACGTTCAGTGTGCTGGAATCATCGCCAGAAGGTCCGGTTGCCCGGTATTTTTCCAGATCGACTTTTGATCGAAAAAGAGGCCAGAAGACAAAGAAGGCTTTTCCCATCAGATAGCGTTCGGGGACGAATGACATGGGCTCTTCTTCGTCAAGTTTCACGGAATGATCAAAGGAATCGAGGGTGTAGGCTTCCCCGAAGCAGTCCACGAAGGTGTTCGGGTCCTGGAGGCCTTCGAGGATCTCGGTTCGCGGGTTGGCGTCTCCGTGGATCACCCGTCCGTTGCCAAGAGTACGATCCCGAACTCCCCAGTACCGGCAATCTTTTGACTGGGGGCTGTTGTCACCCAGGACGAAGTAATGGCCCTCCGGAATGGTCCAGGTCGGGTACTCCAGGTCTCCCGGAGTTCGATTCCAGGTGTCCCGGGCTTCGAATGTGTAGTGGATGTCCCGGTGGAGGGAGATGTTCTTGAAGCTGACTTGACCCTGAGTGACCCCAAAACCGATCTCGTTCTTGCCCTTCTGGAAGCGGCCTCCTCCCTCGTCGATGGCCACATATTCGTGGCGGAATGCCTCTTCCCCGTTCACGTCAAGAAGGAGAGTGTCGTCGACGTGGCAATAAACGAGCTCGGTGCTCACTCCCGGGGTCAGGGTGAGGGGAGGAAGGTCGGCGAGGATTTTTCCATCGAAGGTGAGTTTGCTTGTCTGCCCGGATCCGGCGGTTGCGAGCAAGAGCTCAGCGGTGCGGTTGTTTGCCCGGATGCTGAGGATGACTTCTTTGGCACTGGAGCTCGGGGTTACCGTCATGGCGAGACGCACATCGGAAGTTGGGCTGGTGTAGTGCTGGTTCAGGGATCGATAAGAATCCATGACTCGTTTTCCCAGGAAGGCTCGGGTGAGCCCCGGGGTGTCAACCGTAAGAGAGCCATTTTCGAGCTTCCAGCGTTCCCGCTCGTCGGTTTCAAGCCTCCATTCCTTGAAGAACACATTGTCGGTTTCTCGCCACAGGAACCAGGGCCAGTTCTTCCACAGGATTTCCTGAACGTGGCGAGGTTTCCTGGAGATCTTGTCGTTGATGAAAACATCGCCGTCGCGAATGGAGATGGTTTCCCCCGGGAGACCAACGAGCCGTTTTATGTAGTTCTTGGTGATGTTGAGGGGGTACTTGAAGACGATGACGTCCCATCGCTCAGGATCGCTCATCAGGTAGGCGAACTTATTGACAAGGATGCGATCTCCGTCGACCGGCCGTCCAATCAGGGTTGGTTCCATGGACGGCGTGGGGATCTTGAACGCCTCCACGCAGAAATGGCGAAGGACGAGCGCCATGATGATGGCGATGACCACGGCTTCGAGGTTTTCTCGAAACCAGGCGTTTTCTACCTCAGGCTCTTTGCTTGCCGGATCGGTTCCTGCTTCGTTGCCCGGCTGGGGCTCAACCAGATCGGGTTTTTGAGGGAACGGATCCGGGTGAGCCAGAGCATCTGCTGCGGTATCAAAGGATTCAGTCACGGTGTGTTGTCTCCGCGATCACTTCTCCTTGTTTCCCTTGGTGCCCAGAACGTTGAGGAAGGCGGACTTGGGAATCTCCACCTGGCCGACCATCTTCATTTTCCGCTTTCCTTCTTTTTGTCGTTCGATGAGCTTTCGCTTCCGGGTGATATCGCCGCCGTAGCATTTTGCCGTCACGTTCTTTCGCATGGCGCTGATGTTCTCGCGCGCGATGATCTTCCCTCCGATGGCGGCCTGCAGAGGAACTTCAAACATATGACGCGGAATCTCTTCACGGAGTCGCGAAATCATCTTTCGGCCCAGATTCTCGGCAGTGGAACGATGGACGATCGCGGAAAGGGGGTCGACTTCGATCCCCGAAACGAGGATTTTTAGCCGGACAAGATCACCGGATTCAAAGCCTCGAAGACTGTAGTCCATGGTCCCGTACCCTCTCGTGACCGATTTGAGAATATCATAGAAGTCAAAGATGATCTCGGATAGCGGGATGTCATACGTGAGCAGAATCCGGGTCGGGCTCAGGTATTCCGTGCGGCGCCAGCGTCCTCTTCGATCCGCGGAAATCTGCATCACCGTCCCGACGCACTCGGAGGGAACGATGAGTGCAAGCTCCACCACGGGTTCGAGGAACCGGGCGATTCTGGATTCATCCGGAAGATCCGACG
>JAJDCM010000151.1 GCA_029260825.1 Planctomycetota bacterium
CCACCCTGACCCCGGAACACAAGCGACTCCATAAGCTCGCTGGTACCTGGGATGCCACGGTGGATTTCATGGGCATGAAGCAAAAAGGAACCGAGACCATCCGGCTCTTTGGCAACGGACAATGGGCCATCAGCGAGTTCAAAGGCAACTTCGCCGGCATGCCTTTCGAAGGACTCGGCATCCTCGGCTATGACCCGATGAAGAAGGAATACGTGTCGACCTGGATCGATTCCATGTCTCCTCACCTTCTTTACGCTCCCGGGAATTACTCCAAAGACGGGAAGACCCTCATCACGGAAGGCCCGTCCCTCGATTCACTGACAGGTGAAATGAAGATGACCCGGAACAAAGACATCTGGACCTCCGACGACACTCGCACGGTGACCATGTACGAAATCGGCGACGAAGGAACCGAGACCAGAACCATGCAGATCACGTACAACCGCAGGAAATGAACCCGGTGCTTCGACACCACCGACCTTCTTCCTGGATCTTCGTTTTATTGATTTGCCTCGGAGCCGCTTCCTGTGGAACCATCCGCAGGGATGCGGCTCCAAAAGCCCCACCCCCAACTTCCCCCAACGTCGTCATCATCTTCGCCGATGATCTCGGGTACGCCGATGTCGGCTGCTACGGGGCCCAAGCCATCAAAACCCCGAACATCGATCGGCTGGCAAGAGAGGGAGTTCGCTTCACCGACTTCTACGTAGCCCAGCCGGTTTGCTCCTCCTCTCGGGCCGCACTTCTCACCGGGTGCTACCCCAATCGAATCGGGATTCACGGCGCCCTTGGCCCATCCAGCAAGAACGGAATTCACCCGGACGAAATCACCCTCGGAGAACTCTGCAAATCGAAGGGATACCGGACCGCCCTGTACGGAAAATGGCACCTCGGTCATCACCCCCCTTTCCTTCCCACCCGCCACGGGTTTGATGACTTCTACGGCATTCCCTACTCGAACGATATGTGGCCCTATCATCCCGAAAGCCCGAAAGCCTGGGTCGACCTTCCCACCATCGAAGACGAAACCGCCATCGGTTTCAACACGGATCAAAAACGCTTCACCACCGATTTCACGAATCGTGCCGTCAAGTTCATCGAGGACACGGCAGGCAAGAGTCCTTTCTTTGTCTATCTCGCCCATCCCATGCCTCACGTTCCGCTACACGTCTCGCGAAAGTTTCAGGGTACGAGCTCCGGACTCTACGGGGATGTGATTCAAGAAATCGACTGGTCGGTCGGACAGGTGCTGGCTGCTCTCTCAAGGACCGGAGTCGACAAAGAAACTCTCGTGATTTTCACCTCGGACAACGGCCCTTGGCTCAGCTACGGAAACCACGCAGGATCGACCGGACCCCTTCGGGAAGGCAAAGGAACCACCTTTGAGGGAGGAATTCGAGTTCCCTGTGTCATGCGATGGCCAGGAAAAATCCCTCGAAACCGTGTGTGCCGGGAGCCAACCATCACCCTGGATATTTTCCCCACGGTTGCGGGACTGATCGATGCGACGCTTCCCGCCCACCCGATCGACGGGAAAGACATCTGGCCCCTGATGCAGGGGAAAAAAGGAGCAACATCTCCTCATCAAGCCCTCTTTTTCTATTACCACCGGGGCGAACTTCAGGGCATGAGGTCGGGAAGATGGAAACTACACTTTCCTCACAAGTACCGGAGCATGGAAGGTCGGGAGATGGGAAGAGACGGGGTGCCCGGAAAATACGATTACTCCCAAGCGGTGGGCCTTGCGCTCTTTGACCTGATCGATGATGTGGGAGAAAAGAAGGATCTTTCGGGTGAATATCCGGAGGTGGTGAAGAAGTTGCAGGGGTTTGCAAATGAAATGAGGGGGCGGATCGGGGATACGAGACTTGAAGTCAACGGGACTGAGGTTCGGCCGGCCGGGGAAAAGTAGCTACTTGACGAGTTCGAGGGAGAGGAGGTCCGCTCCCACGAAAAGCCCCTGGGAGGCTTCGTTTCCTGAGACAACCGTGAGCCGAACCCGATGAGGTCCGGCGGTAAGCTCTCTTACTCCGAACAAATGACTGTCGGGAGATTGCAACTCCTCTGAATATCCGTCATACGGGTCGCCCAGAACTTCTCCGTCCACCGATAGATTCCAGATGCCCATCTCCGGTCCGTTTGCCGGCCAGACATGGATCCGAAACTTCCCCGCTTTCTTCAAGGTGAGGTCCATCTCGAGAAAACTACCCTCCTTTTGCGCACTGAAAAGAAGATAGTCATCGCCGGAAAAACCAGGACCATTCGTCACCGCTGATTCCCGAAGGATCGCTCCACCCCGCACGTTCACCACCGGAAGAAGATGCATCTCGATTCCCTGTCGACGAGATCGGGCCGACCGACTCCGCCGAGCAATATCCCAGCCCGCCCGGCGCTCGGCCACGGGAGGAAGATCATGATGAGCTATTGCATGAACATCCATCCCCTCTCCCGTGAGCTCCTCCTGGTACCAGAAAGCACAACCACTCAACTGACGAACCGCCAGCTCATCCGGCCCCCGGAGAAACTTCATCCGAAACGACCGCTGAAACGGAATCCGGTCCGCGACTCGCTGACGAAACCCAACGAGCCCTTTCTCGCTGCGAAGCAACACCCCCTGAAAAGGTGTCGAGAATCCGGAACCCGCCGAACCGACGGACGCTCCATAGAGGGAATCAAGCCCACTCCCTGAAACGGGAAGATCTTTCCCATCCAGAACGATCACCGCCCCCCCCGTGAACAACGAAGTCTTCGCCGTTTCATCCGAAGCCGGCTTCTCCCCCTCATCTCGATCCCACACCACGCTCAGGTTACTCCCGACGTAATGCCCTTTCCCTTGCGCAGACCCGACCACGAACTCGTCGGCGGTAGGATCTCCCAGGTGGTAGCTCGCATGAAAATAATACTCGCGCTCCAGCGCCCGATCGTTGACCCCCGTTTCCACCGCGAGATCAACCCATATCGGGCCACTTCCCTCGTTTCGCAGCTTGATCTCCGCCCCGGCTCGAAACGGCATCGGCCAGCGAGAGTAGTACACATCACTTCCTTCTCGATAACCGCTGATCAACCCTCCACCGTCCACCTGAGAGATCCCGGTGAGGAAGAAATCTCCGATGGGACACTGCACACACGGATCGGTCCTTCCATCCCAGTACATCGACATCGTCACCGTGCGGAGAGGCTCATCTCGGCCCCGAACACGCAGCAAGATCTTGCGAATGACCGCGGCCCCCTGCCACCGGTAGATCGTCTTTTCCTCGCCGGCTCCGATCTCATAGGGTTTTTGTCCGCCCGGCCCCCGACCTTCGGTACGCGCCAGGGTCAAGTCGTCAAGATCCTCGCCTCCCGGACCCTCTCCGAGCTTTCGCTGATTCAGCTGGCCGGATGCATCGAGCACCTCACCGGCAAAGAAATCGAGGGCGGTTCGATCAAAACCAAGAAGGCGAGTTCCCGACTCCACCTTCCGGGTAAGAGCGCGAAAATTCTCGACCTTTCCCGTCGCCTCGACCCGAACAGACAGGCGGTAGGCAATGGGAAACGAGAAGACCCCGGCTCCATCCCCCTGAGTCATGGCGAACGGAGCAAGAAAGGGAAACGCCCCTCCGGCGAAGAGGCTCTTTCCGGAAAGAGCAAGAGACGGCTCCTTTTCCCCATCCACGAAGATCTGGAGATCGCCCACGGATTCAGGATCAGCAAACCAGATCCGAACAAGAACTCCCGGCCCGTTGTCCCGCACCAGAACCGTGCCGCCATTCTCCCCGGGGACCGGAGCGCGATGCACCCGCACTTCACCGTTCATGGCAAAGGTAAGAGCGTCAAGATCAAGGAGCTCGGGAAACCACCCCATGGACCGAGGAGCGTCGGGAGGAGCTACCGGCGGATCTTGAGCTCGGGTCGGAAGAGCTGGTGTGAGGAGGAGACAGAAAAAGAAGGTGAGTGCCGCGAGAATGCGAAGGCCTGACCGGCAAGCCGGGCTTCCATCGGCGACACAACGGTCATAAGTAGAACTGAGCGTCAAGAGCAAAGCACTCCAGGGTATAGGCATCGAGAAGCTCCACCATGCGCTTCTGAACTTGCCGCCATGCTGGATGCAAGGCGGGACGGCGGGAAGATCCGCTATTTTGCAGGGAGCGTAACACGGTATCCCGCATTCCTTCCGGCCCTTCAATCGCCTCCAGGATCATCCGCAGGGTGATTTGATCCGCCGGAAACGTGAGAGTGTAGCGTCCGCCGCCATGGCTCATGACCAGGCCAGCCGCCGACAGAGATCCAAAAATGCGGGAGAGGAAGGGGCGAGATACGCCTTCAGAAGTGCAGATCTCCCGGAGGGTCATCGGCTCGTCGTCGCGAACGGCGAGGAGGACCAGGGAGCGGACAGCAACATCGGCAGCGCGAGAAACCTTCATGGGAACCCGTCCTTTCGTGCAGATTACCCGGGCTCAAAACTTCAAAACCTCCCGCGCCAAGGTCGAGTATAGTCCCGATTTCCCGCACGTGTCAAGTTGGGAGAGTTACTCCGTCGGGGGAAGCTTCTCTTTCTTGGCTGGTACCTCGGTTTCCCGAGAAATAACCAGCAACCGAAGAGCCTCGATCCCTTCGGGTAGATCAAGAAACTCGGAGAGCGCTCGCCTTTGAAATGTCAGCAGGGGGACGGCTGCAAGCCCGAAGGATCGGGCAACGAGCTCGGCTCGAAGGCTTGCCTCCGCAGCCGCCGACCAGGATTCCACCGTTCCTCGACCCCGATCGGGAGACAGGGTCTCCTTCGCCTGAAGCGACGGAGCGGAACAAAAGATGAGTGTCACCGGCGCCTTGATCCCCTCCTCGAATGGGTCTATCCACCCCTTCCAGGCCGCCGGGATCGCCTTTTCTGGCTCGTCAGCCTCATCTTCGTCCTCATCCTCCTCTTTTGGAAGAGTGGTGGTCAGTCGATGGAGGGTCTGTTCGCTTGCCTCGAAGAAGAAGGCATCCTTCCCGATCATCACGTAGAGTGTGGTCTTGGGCCAACTCCCCCCCGCGACCGATTCGGAGGGAGACAAAGTCCCATGCAAGATGGCTGAAAGCTGTTCATTCGAGGGAGCCTCGCCGGTGAGGTGACCCGGCTGACTTTGAACCAAGGCCGTTTCAAGAACCTCGATCAGCGGCACCTCGTTTTCTGCCGGATCGGGTAGCTCCCAGTGGTCGACCGATTCCGGGACCATGTCGGGAAGCATGGAGGATGTGTCCAGCTCGCGAACCAGAAAGTAAACACCAAGCCCGATGAGTCCAGGCCCCAAGACCGCAATGAGAAGGTACTTACGAACCTTATCGTTAGAATCAGACATCCGTCCCTCGTGCCGACCGATGCGCCTCAACGTAGTCCACCAGGGAATGCCACTGGGTATGGAGGTCTTGAGCGCCTACACCAAGGGGGCTCTTGAAGAAGCTGGCAAGCTGAACCATGCGCCCCTTTTCACCGTTGCGATGAGCAAATTCCGCAAAGCGAATCATATCGAGAACCAGGGGGGCCGCAAGGATCGAGTCGTTCCCCTGCCAGGTGAACTGAAGAGACATCTTGGTGTCCAGGAAACCGAGAAAATGGATGAAGTCCCAGGCGGTTTTGAAATCCGACAGCGAAGGCACATAGTCGATCCCCACGTGTGTATGGAGGGGATACCCAAGGATCTGGGGAAGGAGTGAATCCTTCGTACTGACCTTCGCCGCCTTGTTTTTCTCGTTGGAAAGAACCCGGCCGTCCCGGTCCCCCAGGATGTTGTAACCCTGCCAGGAAAGCACCCGCAAGTTGCGATACTTGAACATGGGAGCCAGAGCCGACTTCACCAGGGTCTCCCCCGTTTTTCCGTCACTCCCCATATAGAGGGCGCCTCGCTCCTTGGCGAGATCCTCCAGGGCGGGAAGGAGACAGGCGTTGGACGGAGTGAAGTTGATCAGGGAAAAGCCCAGGTCAAAAGCGGCATATGAGTAGAGGGTGCTCGCCCTCATCACGTGCTTTCGATCGTTGGCGATGGCGTGCTTCAGCCGCTCCAGGCTCTTGTGCTCGGGGGTTTCTTCGAGCAGCGGCTCGGTGGAGGCAAGATTCACCACGACCACGTGTTCCAGAGAATGGCGCTCCTTGAAACTCGAGAGATCATCGCGAATACGGGATAGGGCATCGGCGGCCGTCTCCGGTTCCGCCTCGGAGGTGCGAAGAGACAAAATGGCCTCCCCGCAGTTGAGCGAGGTGCCCGGCTTGATCTCCTTGTCGATCTTCTCCAGATCTTCACGACACGCCTCGAGGAGATCATGGGTGATGGTTCCCGTATCCCGGGAAATCTCCTGGGCACATTCCGTCAGCGACGTGCTCCGGATGTCATGGCCGCCAATGACCATGTCCTCAAATGGAGAAAAGCCAAGTTCTTGAAACTCGTCCCTTTCCGTGATGAGACCCGCGGAGGACGCCTTTTCCTTCGCCAGAGCCACCGCTCCAACGATCATCGTCGTGGCGAGGCCGCCCCGAGCGCCAATTATCCAGACTCCGAAAGATCCCATGATATTTGGTTTCAGCCCTTCCTTCCGATTCAGTTGAAAATCCCGGAGGAAGCCTTCCTCACGAAATCGCGCTTGATCAAGAATCCGACAGTTTAGGCTTTGTTTTCATCGAATGAGGCAAAAAATCGCCCCTTCCGGGCAAAAGCCAAAAGACCCCTCAGGATCGGGCATCCCCGTAGACAGCCGGTGAGCAATACGGGTTAAATATCCAATCATCCCGAGGACCTGAAAAGAAAGGGGCGCTTTCACCCATGATCGGCTATCGACTCCCGACCCACGTGCTCATCGAACCTGGCTGCTTCCAGCGGCTCCCGCAGATCGCCAAGAACTTCAAGCTATCTTCGGTTCTGCTCGCCATCGACCCGGGAATCAAGGCCACTGGACTCCATGAGCACGCCCAGGACCTGCTCAAGGAACAGGGCATTTCGTCCGCCGTCTTCGATGAAATCGAGGCGAACCCCCGCACCTCGACCACCGAAAGAATGGGCTCTCTACTTCGGGAAGAGGGATTGACCGGAATCATCGGTCTTGGGGGAGGCAGTGTTCTTGACGCCGCCAAAGCCGCGGCAATGCTTGCCACGAACCCGGGCGAGGTCATCCGGTACGTGGGGAAAGATCAATTCGAAAAGCGCCCCCTACCATTCATTGCTGTCCCCACCACCTGCGGCACCGGGTCCGAGGTCACCTGGGTGTCGGTTCTCTCTCATCCGGAGACCCGGACCAAGATCAGCGTCAAGGGACTCGGCATGTTTCCTGATCAGGCCCTGGTCGACGCCGACCTCCTGAAGACTCTTCCATCTCATCTCGTGGCATCCACCGGAGTCGATGCACTCACTCATGCTCTTGAGTCGACCACTTGCACCGAGGCCAACCCGATCGCCGATGCACTGGCGGAAAACGCCATCGACCTTCTGTTCGAGTTCCTTCCCCGCGCCGTGGCGAATGTGAAAGAAGATGCAGAAGCCCGGGCAGCCGTCATGCGTGGCTCGACCATCGCCGGTACATCCTTCGGGAACGCTGACGTTGCCGCGGTTCACTGTCTCTCCGAAACCATTGGCGGCCTGTACGATGTTCCACACGGGCTATGCAATGCGATCCTGCTGGCGCCGACCCTCCGGTACCATCAGCCCCACGTTGACGATCGACTGGCGGCCCTTCAGCGAAAGAAAGATAAGATGGGGCTTGCCCACTCGCCGGTGAAAGACCTGGCCCACGCATTCCTTGAGGATCTGGAAGAGCTCGTTCGAAAACTCGAGATTCCCCCGTTCTCAAGCTTGAAGATTCCAAAAGACAGCTACGAAGAGATTGCCGAACGATCGACGAAAAACGGCTCCAACGGATCCAACCCTCAGGTCATGGAGGTGAAGAACTACCTCGAAATCCTCGAGTCCCTGGATTGAGGATCCGTTCCCGAAGAGAAGGGTGAACAAAAGCTCATGACAGATCCTGCACGAATTGGAATCCTTACCGTCTCCGACCGCGCCAGTCGCGGGGAATATGAAGACCGGGGCGGCCCTGCCATCCAGACCTACCTGGAAGAGATCCTGACGTCGAGCTGGGAACCGGTCGCCCGGGTTGTTCCTGATGAAACCGACGTCGTCTCCGGCGCGATCATCGAGCTTTGCGATGTGGAAAACTGCTGTCTCGTCATCACGACCGGGGGCACCGGGCCGGCCAAGAGAGACATCACACCCGAAGCCACCGAGGAAGTTTGTGAAAAGATGATGCCCGGATTCGGGGAGCTGATGCGTCAGGTATCGCTAACCAAAGTCCCGACCGCGATCCTCTCGAGGCAAACCGCCGGGATTCGGGGTAGCTCGTTGATCGTAAACCTTCCCGGACAACCCAAAGCCATTGCCGAGTGCCTGGACGCGGTCTTTCCCGCGATTCCCTACTGCATCGATCTCATCAAAGGACCTTACCTGGAAACCAATGAGGAGAGGATCATCGCTTTTCGGCCGAAGAAGAAAAAGAGCTAGCGGTCATCTTGAACCCTATTGCGTTAACCCGGCTCGGCATGTTCCGTTCTACTGACTCCGAGGATACAAACGGCCCGTCACGACCGACCTGCAGAAACTGCAAGACTCCATGCCCCGAGGGCACAAGCCCAGAAGATCTGGCTGCGGACCACGGTGTGTTTTCGATAGGACTAACAAGGATCCCCACGTACCCGGGCCTTTGTCTCACCCCTCTAAACACGGCTCCTCGCCCCCCCGCACCATCTCCAGCACATCCCCGCAGAATTCCCAGCAAGCACGGTGCGTCGCATTGTGTCAACTACCTCGGTAGTACACCCCACCGTATCTCCAAACGGTGACTAGCTTTTTGCGACGTGGTGCGTCACCATGCGACCCAGTGCATCAGGGTGCGACGGAGCGGACGACGAGAACTCGCGACAATCAGCTTGGGAAGCTGAAGGCTGTCGTTGGAAGTGGTTGAGAGGTTTGGCTTTGCAAAACTAGGGTTGTCAACTCCCGCAGTTTTGCCGGTAGATCGCGCAAGTCGTTTCACAGCTAACCTTTATCGATCCGGGAATGCTCTTTGCTGCGATTTTAGCTCTAACTTTGATTGTATCTGAATCACCTGAATCACCTATCACCATCCACGTTTTTTAAGTCGTCATTGCTTACACAAGCTCTGGGCAGGTCAGAGCGGCTCCGGTATCCTAGGGTCGTCCCAATCGCCAGAATCAGTCATTGGAGAAGCTCATTCATGTTCGCTCCGAACCCCGCCCGAGGTCTGTGTTTTCGCTTCCCTCTCCTTGTCGCTGTCGTCCTCGTTATAATCAGCACCCACTCCACCTTGGCACAACAACAGGAACTCCCCGAGAATTCCTCTGAGTCACCGCCACCAGCCCCCACCCTTCGTTCCCACCCTGCACTTACAACGGAGCTGACAGCGACGCTTCACGGCGAGACGATCGACGGTGTTTCTATCGAAGTGGTAGGCCCAACAGGCACGACAAACGCAAACTTATATGCACTCGCTTCCAAAGATAACCCGCGAGGAGAAGGGGTTGCGGCGTTCCGCACTCAGTTAGATCTCCGCCCCAACTCCATCAACGACGTTCTCTTCACGGCGATCACCTCCACTGGAATTCGCAGTGCTCCCACAACAACGACCATCATCCACGACACAGAAGCTCCTGAACTCTTTATCGACTTTCCAAGACCCGGCGATGTCATTGCGACCGATCACGTGGATGTCTTTGGAAGGGTCAGTGATCGACTAAGCGGATTCATGGGCCTTCGAGTCGCCATTCAAGGAGCAGGGGCTCAATTCATAGAAGCAGAAGTAGACATCGGCATCGGAAGCAACGGGACCTTCCTAGCTGAACAAGTCCCCATCGCCGTCGATGGGACAACAAGACTCCGTGCCTTTGCGATCGATCACCTCCAGAATCAAACGCTTGCCTCTGTTGAAGTGATCCAGGAAACCCCATTGGGCGCCCAGATGGTGGAGATTTCGGGAAGCCGTCAACAAGGCCCCATCGGAACAGAACTACTTCAGCCCCTCCGCGTTCAAGTCCTGAACACAGACGGAAGCGTTTTCGAAAACAAGATTGTGACGTTTGAAGTCACCCGGTCCAATGGCCTACTCCGATCCATTGATGATCCAAACACACTTAACAGAAGCCTTCAGATTCGAACGGATCCCAACGGCATGGCTGATGCACTGTGGACCCTGGGGAGCGACTCCGGCTGCGGGAACAATCGTGTCGTCGCTACCTCGACCTCCATTGCGGCGCCTGTCACTTTCTGTGCTTCGGCCACGCCAGGACCTGGAACACAAATCAACATTGCGACTGGAAACGATCAGCAAGTCGAAGTCGGGACCATTGCTCCAGAGGCTCTTCGAGTCTGGGTAAGCGACAGCTGTAACCCGATCGCCGAGATTCCGGTTACCTTCATAGTTGTCCGAGGAAGCGGCTTCGTAAACGGGGAGAGCTTTGCAACCGTCTCGACCAGTGCGACCGGACATGCGGAAGTCGAGTTCATGCTAGGACCCGATCCAGGGAACAATATTGTCGAGGCGACGTACTCGGGAAATCTCGGCCCCTCGTCCACATTCTTCATATACGGGCATGCCCGACAACCTGGCTCTCCCACAAGTTTCACTGGGGTTGTCCTGGATAACTCGCGAACTCCCATCGTGAATGCTGAGTGCGTTCTTGAACAAGGAGACACTTCCCTTACCAAGCTGACAAATGCAGCGGGTCGTTTTCAATTCGAAAATATCCCTTTCGCGGGCCCCGCCCACCTTCTAGTTGACGGCTCTCCGGGTGGGAGAATCCACTCGACTCGAGGCACACCGTCGTTTCCCTCCCTCGAATACAGTATCGTCCTCATTCCCAACACGGAGAACTCCCTCCCTCGGCCTGTCCTGCTCCCTCCACTTACCAGCCCTGCCGTCGAGTACCAAGGTCAGGGAACGGTGGAGTTGACAGTCAACGGAATCGATGGACTCAAGATGATCCTTCGGGATGGAACAGAAGTCGAGAAGGCTGACGGGAGTTTAGTCAGTCCCAGCAATCCCATCTTCCTGTCCTTGAACCAAGTTCATCATGACGACATGCCCATGCCCATGCCAGACGGCGCGTCTCCTCCGTTCGCCTGGACACTGCAGCCAGCAGGGACTCATTTCGAACCACCGCTCGAGATCGAGTATCCGAATATGAACGGCCTCCCCCCAGGGTCGATTTCCTATTTCTTGAGCTTTGATCATGACACGAATCGATTTGAAATCGTCGGAAGTGGTCAGGTGTCAGCAAACGGCTCACTTATTCGAAGCGACCCGGGGACCGGAATCGCCAAGGCCGGCTGGGGAGGAAGTTGTCCTCCATACTCGGTCTCTGGAGATGTCGAAGGCGATGATGAGGAAGATGATGATCCTCCATGCCCGGAGGCAGAGGGAGTTCGGCTTGCTGTCCTTCCAGACAATGGATTCGAAGTGAGCTCAGACCTTTCCTCCACGTACATTGTCGCACTCGTCACCCGCCCCGATCCCAACACTCCGGACGAAGAAATTCCAATCGAGGGTGCGACGATCGAGTGGGAGTTCGCCATCGGAAACGGCACCCTATCCAGCCCGACCTCCGACACCGATGAGTTCGGCGCTGCAGTCGTGGAAGTCTTTCTTCCTCAGCATGCAGGACGCCCTTTCTCCATCCGCGCCGGCCTGACCCAAGCCCCGATCTACGGTATGGACGTCGAGTTCTCTCTCACCCAGCGATCGGGCACCTTCTTCGTCGTCCCTGGTAATCCAGCGACGATCACCATGGAGCGGTCAAAGGATTTCTATAGCGCGGATGCAACGGATTCGGTCGAGATCAACGCCCTCGTTGTCGACAGCGCCGGCAACACCGTCGCCGACGGGACATTCCTCGACTGGTCCCTGGACGATTCCACTACGGACTTCGTGGAGCGTGACGAAGAAACCCGCGACGGCATGATCTCCGCAACCTTACGTGCTCCTGAGATGGCCTACTCCCAGATCATCCATCTCGATGGCGGGACCGCCACCGCATCCGATGTGATGTTCGTGACACGATCTGATGCCACCTTGATCGCAAGTAGGAACACCCTCGACCTCGCGCTATCCGAGTCCGCCACTCTTTCCGCGACCGTGGAGGCCGCTGACGGCACGCCCGTATTCTGGACAGTCTCCAATGGTAACCTCTCCACTGATTCGGAGGTGTCCGGAGGGAGAATCCAGGCCACGCTTTCTTCCACCGGCGCTCAGCTCGGGCTGGTCGCCGTGACCGCCACTGTCGCGGGAGACCTATTACTCGTTTGGCAGGGCACGTTCATCTCCAGCCAGGGCCTCGCAGCTGGCCCCCAGCACCAGGTCCTCGTCGGCGACGAGACCACGGATGGGATCGAGACGATTATTTGGGAGAACGGAGTCACCCGGCGAATTCCCTACAAGGCCTCCACCCCTTTCTTCATCTCGGGTCCGCCCGACTCGACCATCCAGGTCACGCTTCCCGACAGCCCGATTCTCGAAGGATACACGTTCGAATCTCAGTCCGGCGGCACCGTCCCGGCAGCGGTTGGAACTACGTCCATGATCCTCGGCGGCGCCGAACTCGTGACAACGAAGCCTCACCTCGGGTCATCTTCACTTCATCTCGACGGATCGGACGCTCCTCAGATTGCCCATTCGAACACGATCAACTTCCTCTCTAGTTTCGACATCAGTCTCTGGGTGTGTCCCGAGATCGGTGATGCCAACATCCTCCGCAAGGGAAACGCATGGCAGCTTGAGTTGCTTTCCGACTTGACGGTCCAGGCAACGATCATGACGAGCGATGGGGTCTTCACGGCCACAACGAGCCGCCCCGTATCTCTACAGAGCTGGTCCGCCATCGGACTCCAGCTTCAAGATGATGTCCTTCGAGTCTTCGCCGGCAGTGACCACGCAGAGACTCCGGTCACCGGAAGCCTCACCCAGAACGGGGCGCCACTCCTCATCGGAGAGGCGTATTCCGGCCAGATCGATGACCTTTCTTTCCGATCGCAACCAGGCTCTCACTCCTTGGTGCGGTTCGAGGATCTCGATGGGGCCGGGCAAGTGCGGACGGATAGCACAGGTGCAACAACGATTCGGATTCTCTCTCGTGGGACTCTTGACGGGACCGACTTGACCGCATTCGCCGAGATTTCCCTCTTTCTGGAGATCCCTGGGAGTCTTCGTGGTGGGTTCTTCAGTCGGCTGGCATTGCGAACAAAACAAGCTGCAGTTGCAGTCGCGGATCGCGTTGCGGTCTTCCTAGGGGTCCAGGATCCCGAGAATGCAAAAGAAACCGCGGTCGCCATGTATGGGGGTGTCCTTGCGATCGGTGACTATGGTGCACTTGTCAAGAACGCTTGGCGGTTTGGGACCCGGCTTGCCGGCGGTTCTGGTGAACCTGTCAACACACCTGAAGTGATCTTCTCCGGAATCGGGCTGCTGACAACGTTCTTTCCGGTCGCAGACGCAGTTGTCGCCTCGCTACGGTCTATCGCTTCCCTCCTTGGCGACACGCCACTTCTCCGGCTGCTCGGAAGGCGCATTACCAAACACTTTACCAGAGGAGAACTCCCGCCCGCGTCCGAGGTAGCATTGATTCACGCAATGGCCGATAGCCCCGACTTAGCCATACGACTCGATAGCATCCTCACTGATGAAGCCTTACTTGAAACCACCATACGAGTCTTCGAACGACTGGACTCGGAGTTCCTACTAAACCTCCTTGTCAGACTCGAGAATACTCCTGTGTCAGTCCGAGAGAATGTTGTCCGGTTTATCTCCACCATCGATGAAGAGGTGATCGCCGCAATTCGACTCGACCCCGCATACGGCAACCGAGTTCTCGATGGACTCGCAGCCACCTTTAGCCGCGATGTTTCGTTCCCACTCCTCAACCTCGCTGTTAAGAACCCAGATGGCTACATTCGGTCTACGTACAGTCCAATTGCCTTGCTAGATGACTTGCCTCTGATTGCTGATGCGGAACGATTCCAAGATCTGCTCGCAAAAATGCCAAAGCACAACAACCCAGGCTACATGACCGAGGCACGACATGCGGCAACCCTTCGACGGAATGGCGCCAAGAGAATCTCACTTACCACAATCTTCAATAGTCAAGCCGGCAAGACGGACTTCGACATTATCGCCAGATTTCCCAACGGAGCCGTGGAATATGCCGAGACGAAGTTTGGGCGCTTCACTTTGACCGAGCTAGAAACGTGGGTTAACAAAGTGCGAAAAGCCACAATCAGCAAACCGAATGTTCAAATTCGCTACTACTACAACAGCAACAGTAACTTTCGGCCTTCGCAGGAAATACTGGACAAGTTCCTTGAGTACACCCGCGATCCCGCAATCAACTTCGCCGCCATCCCTACCCCTTTCTAGATGAAACGCAATATGCATATCTTCTATATGAGTAGGCCCCGCACACTACTTATTATTCCGCTTTTGGCATTACTGACTACAACATGCTCATCCCCATTGAGCGCCCAACTGGACGAAACCTGGACCCTCACCGTTGGCGGACAAACCGTCCGTCCAAATCCTAACAGCACATTCCGCATCTCCAATATTTCGTCCATCGACGCAACTGGACTTGGAGGTGCGCCCGACTTTCTCAGCGACGATCTCTTCCGCGTCGAAGGTGTCGGCGAAATTGACGGCGTCCCGCACTACGTCTACAGCGAACCCTTTCGGATCCTCAATCGATCAACCTATCGAATCCAAGATCTCGTTTTCACCACGGATCCGCCCCCGGAGATCATCGCGTCGATTCGAGCGGATGGACCCGCAGCGTTGCACCCGGGAGATGTGGATCAATGGTCGGTGACAGCGATTAATCCTGCGGGAAGCGAACGCCCGATTACCGCTGCCGATAGTGGAACGGTGTACGTGAGCAGTCGTCGAGAGATTCTCAGTGTTGGAGTTGATGGAGAAATATCGGCTGTCTCTCCCGGCATCGCACTTGTTTCCATTCGAAATCAGGGTGTGACCGCCGTAAAAAGAGTCGAAGTGTTGAGCCCCCCAGTGATGTCCGAAGTCGAGGGGTTTGTCCAATTCGAGGACGGAACACCCGTCCTGAATGCTGTGCTAAGTCTCGAGAACGAAGTCAGAGCTTCGAGCGACAATCAGGGATTTTTTTACTTCAACTTCGAAGGTGCTCAAGGTCCGATTTCTTTGTCCGCGTCCTTCTCCGACCAAGACAACGATTATCGTGGCCGTTCGGAGCTTCGGCAGATCGTACCCAATGGTTTGACGGACGCCGGTATCATCGTAGTTCGACGATTCGAAATCGGGAACCTCTTTCCTCATCCTACCTATTTGGAAACTGATCCTGCGCGCTCATCCTACATTCAAGGAAGGGTCGCCCTTGGTGATTTCAATCGAGACGGTAGGGCTGACGTAGCCATGACTCAAACCGTTAACGCTGCTTACGGCGAACTTGTTGTTCAGTACGCTGCGGAGTCCGGACGACTCGACACTACGCGGCGCTATGGAGATCTCTTCGTTACGGCAAGCCCACTCGATGCCGGAGACCTGGACGGAGACCAGGACCTCGATATGGTAGAGGCTGCAATTGGTGGATTGAAGAGATGGGACAACAACGGAATTGGCGAGTTCACCCCAAATTTTGTGGACTTCCAGTTTTCGGATATTAGGGCACTTCGTGTTTTCGACCTAAACAACGACGGACTTGCGGATGCTATTTTTAGTCAGGGTGAGCGATTTGGCCGAAACTTCCACGTGGCTCTCAACAACAGCGGTTCATTCAATGCCGGGTCTACTGCCTACAGTTTTCAGCAAGCATCTTACGGAATCGAATTTGCCGATATGGATGACGACGATGATATCGATATCGTAGCCCTTACGAGAGATTCGAATAATCCAGCAACCATTGAGATCTTAACAAACAACGGAGAGGGACTCTTTCAGCTCGAAGAACCAATACTCCTACCTGATGTAGCGATAAGCAATCGGATTGCACCCCTTGCCATTGTGGAGGCGACAGGTGACACAGCCCCCGACTTTGCAACAACCACAGCCAATAGTGGCTCCACTGACGACCTCCTACTTTACGCGAACACTGGATCAGGAACAGGATTTCAGCTGATAGATCGGCACCCCGGAGTCTCTTGGGTGGATCTCGCCGGAGACCTAGATCTTGACGGCGATGCTGACCTAGTCACCCGAACAGTTTCACCGGCCCTTGGGGGAACTTCTCTTTTTCAATTCACCGTTTTCGAGAACAATATTGGAAGCCTGACAAGATCCCACGATGTGAGTACACACCCCCGCAGTCAGTTCCAAAGCTTGGCTGATATTGACGGTGACGGCCTCCTCGACATCGTTCGAAGCGGACTCCAAGACGGATACAGCCTACTGATGAGCAGCGAATCAGAAGGATTCATCGGTGAAGATTATCTTTTCCTTCAAAACCCCGCACATCGGATCGTTGCTGGCGATCTAGATGGAGATGGCGACCAAGATGTTTTGGCAACGTCCGGCTCATCTAGCAACGTCCTCGACGTGTCGGTTCTCCTTAATGATCAAGACGGGTTGTTCTGCGAAGAAGCCTTGATTCCCGTCGGATCCTCAATCAACCGACTTGGGGTGCAAGATCTCGATGGAAACGGTTCACTGGATATCGTCTGCCTTACAGATGGGCCGTCAGAATTGTTGCTGTTCTCCAATCGGGGCCAAGGAGTCTTCGATCTCTTAAGTACACATCCCGTTGGTTCTTCTCCGCTAGACGTGGAGTTTCTGGACGTGGACGAAAATGGCTTGGTGGACGTTGTCGTTGGGACAACTAGCGGCGTCTTGCCGCTCCTCCAGACAACAACAGGAGTATTCTCCCTGGGAGCCGAATTCCCGACCACTGGGATCGTGCGCAATTTGGTCGTATGCGATGTCACCGATGATGGACGGCCAGACCTAGTAACCGCCCAGGATGAGCTTCGCGTTCTTACCGCCTTGGGTGGCGGTTCTTTTTTCGAGGAAGATGGAATGGTGGCCCTCTCGCCCAACTCTCCACTCGGCGCCGGTGATCTGAACGGCGATGGAGATTGCGACATCGTCGTTGGCAACGGCTTCGATGACACTCTCATGGTTTTTATAAACAACAGCGGCATGCTCGTCCACGACTTGGATTATTCCCTAAAAAGCGATCTCAGTGATCTAGACCTCTTTGACGTTGATGACGACGGCACGCTGGACATCGTAGGGTCCCTCCTCTCCAGCGTTTCAAGCACTGTGGTCTTTCGCAACCCAATGAATACCGGAGAGCTGAAGGTCGAATTCTATGGCGGAACGCTGGCAGGGGCCCCCTCTTTCAACGTTGTAATCGTCGACGCTGATCAAGACGGACATTGGGACCTTGTCACGACTCACCGGGGAAGCAATGTCATCGGTGTGCTTCGCAACCAGCTACCTGACTAGGATACTAGACAACCCTTTGATTAGGAAATCGGAGCTATCATGACCTCCAGTCTGGATGATGCCTTGCGTCGGTTCATTGGACTCCCTCTCCTTGTTCTTCTCACATTTTCCTTTGAGCGTTGCGCCTACGCCCAACTCAACGAAACCTGGACCCTCACCGTTGCCGGACAAACCGTCCGTCCAAATCCTGACGGGACATTTCGTATCTCCAATATTTCGTCCATCGATGCGGTTGGACCGGGAGGTGCGCCTGACTTTCTAAGCGATGATCTCTTCCGAGTTGAAGGCATTGGGGAAATCAATGGTGTAGTTCACTACACCTACAGCGAACCCTTTCGGATCCGCAGTGGATCGACCTATCGCATTCAAGACTTGACGTTCTCAATGGACCCCCCTCCAGAACTGATCGCGTCCATTCACGCGGATGGCCCCAGCTCACTCAACCCCGGTGAAACTGGACAATGGACGATAACCGCAATCAACCCTGCTGGAGATCCAAGACCCATTACTTTGGCCACAAGCGGCACGGTGTACACGAGTTCACGACCCGAGTTTCTGGCAGTTGAACCCAACGGTGAAATCTCCGCGCTCATTCCCGGAGTCGCTTTTGTCTCTATCCGCAATCAAGGAGTTACCACTGTCAAGCGCATCGTTATCGTCTCCCCTCCAACACAAACCAGCCTGGAGGGGTTCGTCCAGTTCTTAGACGGGTCAGCTGTTGTTGGTGTCGACATCCTTCTCACTGGAGAAGTCCTAACCACCACTGATTCTCAAGGTTTCTTCCAAGCTTCTCTCGAAGGTAACCAAACCCAAATCTCGGTCTCGGCAGCATTCTCGGATCAGGATCAGGACTATCGCGGTCGCTCGGATTTGATCTCGATTGTTCCCGACGGTATCACCGACGCAGGAATCATCGTTGTGAGTCCCTTCACGGTCGGAAACTTATTCCCCAGACCGACCTATTTTCTCAATCACGAATTCGCCCGTTCTGACCTGGGAGGGATCGCGGTGGGAGACTTTGACGGAGACGGTCGAGTTGATGTTGCATCGAACCACCTCATTGAGCTTACTGTTCGGCTCGCGGACGAAAGTGGTCGACTCGATCGGATCCACCGCTATCCGGACGGAGGGTCATCCATGCCGGGTGCGCTCGCCGCCGGTGACCTGGACGGCGACCTAGACCTGGACCTCTTCGAGGGACTACATACCAGCTCTCGCACTTGGGAAAATGATGGATCGGGAAACTTCTCGATCCGACCTCATGGTGTCCCTAGACGCAGCACCGTGGCCCACATTATCGATTTGAATGGGGATGGACTTGGGGACGTGGTCTTCGGCAACGGCTCTCCCCTCGGAAATCCGATCGGAAACAATTTTCTTGTTGCTCTCAACAACGGCGGGATTCTCGAGGCCGAGCCAACACAGTACTTCCTTACGAGCCAGGCGAATGAAATCGAATTTGCCGACGTAGACAACGACCTGGACATGGATGGATTGATCCTCGTCAACAACGCCCAAGGCGAGGCTCTGATCCAACTTGCGCTAAACGACGGAACAGGACACTTTGTTCTGGCCGACCTCATCCCTCTTGCTGAAATCATGGGTCTCCCCCGCATTGCTGTCCTCGACCTATCGCTAGATTCTCTACCTGACATAGCCACAACCTCTCCAAATCGAGAGATGCTGCTCTTTGCGAACAATGGAACCGCAACCGGCTTCGACCTTCTATCCCGGTATCCCGACGTTTCCTCAGTCAACCTAGCTGCCGATATGGATCTCGACGGCGACGATGATGTCTTGGCCGAAAACTACACTCTTTCTATCGTCAGGCAAAACGTCCTTTTCAAGAACGAGCTTGGCCAGCTCACTCGCACCCAGACAACTAGCACAGGGGAACACCCTAGAGAAGAAGCGACGGGAGATGTAGACGGTGATGGTCGACTCGATCTCATCCAAGTCGACTCCTTCAGGACGAGCTATAGTATCCTAATGAGCGACTCGGCTAACGGTTTCCGCGGAGAGGATTTCTTGTTCCTGGCAAACCCAGCTCAACAACAAGAAAAAGGAGATGTAAACGGCGACGGTTTGGACGACATTCTGATCAGCAGTGGTCCGTCCGCGGCTCAAACAAACATCCTCATCTTCCTCGGTCAACCGTCGGGAGAATTGATCGACGGGGGAGTCATTCCGGTTGATTCCTCGATTCGGAAGTTCGGAGTCTGGGACATCAGTGGTGACGGATCTCAGGATGTCGTTTGTCTCATCGGAAACCTGGTCCAAGTCTTCTCGAACAACGGGTCGGGGGATTTCTCGCTGTCCTCCGAGCACACTCTTCCTTCAATCCCCAATGACCTCGACTTCGTCGACATTGACGACAACGACCTAGTGGACATTGTAACTGGAGGAAACAGCATCATGCCGCTCCTCCAGACTTCGCTTGGAGTCTTTTCTCTGGGGACCGAGACACCAACAACATCCTTCGTTCGACACCTCATCTCCTGCGACGTGACGCGCGACGGGCAGATGGACCTCGTTACCGTACAGGATCAGCTGCGTGTTCTCACGGCTCTAGGCGGTGGACTATTCTCAGAAGGAGTCGGCATCACAACCTTGTCCGGATTTGCCCCCCTGGCAAAGGGAGATTTCAACAACGACGGCGACTGCGATATCATCGCGGGGGATGGCAGCAATAGGGCGCTCAAGGTACTCTTGAATCTCAACGGCACCCTTACACATGTTCATAGCTGCATCCTTGGGATTAATCAGGAGATCACCTACTTGGATGTCGGAGACTTTGACGAAGACGGGACGCTTGACGCTGCTGGTTCGCTCTTCTCCCGATATTCATCTACAGCGGTTTTTCGCAATCCAAATGGAACCGGAGAGCTCACGGTTGAGTACTACGGCGGTATCGTCGAGCTCACTCTTGGGACAGGCAGCGTTCTGGCATCGGATGTCGACCAAGATGGTCATCTCGATATTCTTACTCTCCCAGCAGGCCGACCGTTGGTGACGATCTTGCCCAATCAATTACCAGATTGAGCTAGTCAGGGGAGAGTTGGCCAGCACCCTATTCCAAGAGGAGATCCGGATCAAAGACGCGAGAATGCTCCGCGTCTCCCCGAATCGACGCCCGCACTTTCCGCCAGTCGAACGCATGGCGATCTTGGAACTCCAGGCAGCGCGATCCTGGTCAATGGCTTGGTGTCCAAAAACCCATACGCCCGGAACTCACTTTCCCAAAGTCACTTCTGTCGCGCCCAGTTCATCCGTTTTCGCCGGTTACAATGATTACATGAACGAAATCATGACGCCATTGCACTTCCTCATCGCCGCCGTTGCTGGCTGGATCAACGAACGACAGACAAAACGAATTGAATTCCTTTGCAAGCAACTCGAAGCCTACCAACGCATCGCCGGCACCGGGAGACTGCCCTTCACGAACAAAGAACGAAGCCAACTCGCCGTGCTTGGAAAGGCTCTCGGCCTCGAGGAACTTCGCAAACTACCTACACTGGTCCAGCCAGAAACTATCCTTGCATGGCACCGCCGACTGGTAGCAAGGAAGTTTGATTACTCGAAAAGACGAAAGAAACCTGGTCGCCCACGCATCATGAAGAACATCCGGTCGTTGATCGTCCGTATGGCGCTGGACAACCCAGGTTGGGGATATACAAGAATCATGGGTGCACTGGAGAACGTCGGTCACGTCGTTAGCCGAGGAACAATCGTGAATGTGCTGAACGAAAACGGAATCGTTCCGGCTCCGGAGCGTGGGAAGCGCACCCGATGGAAGGACTTCCTCCGAGCACACTGGGAGGTTCTTGCAGCAACGGACTTCTTCACCGTTGAAGTCTGGGGTCGACACGGCCTGATCACCTACTACGTCCTTTTCGTCATGGATCTTTCAACTCGTCGGGTTGAGATCGCAAGCATCACTCATAGTCCACATTCTAAATTCATGGCCCAGGTTGCTCGGAACCAAACCTGTGTTGGCGGATTCCTCAATGGCAAACAGATGATCCTTCATGACCGGGATTCCAAATACTCCGAAGAGTTCGTCAGCATCCTCGAAGACTCAGGCGTGAAGTGCGTCAAGTTGCCTCGAAGAAGCCCCAATTTGAACGCATACGCGGAGCGCTTTTTCTTCAGCAAGAACTGGACAGGACGACCTCTGGACAGCACCTCGATTCGACAGCCAAGGACTCTGGTCATGATCGCTGCGCTAGCTAGCCTCCCAGCTTGACCTTGATCTTGCGACGAATCGTGATCTCCACCTCGTCGCCGGCTTTTCGCTCCCGGATCAAAGTCGCAAGCTCTTCGAAGTTCTTGACGTCTTTTCCCCCCACCATCACGATCACGTCCCCGGTAAAGAGGCCTGCTAATTCAGCCGGCCCGCCCTCACTCACCTGAATCGTGCAACCGTCCACATCATCCTCAAGGCTAAGCGGAGAAACTCCCAGAAAACCTCTCTTCGACTCATCATCCGCCCCGAAAAACCGGCGAACCCGGGCCCCGATCCCTTCCCGCTCCACCTTGGTGAACACGGGACGCTCTTCCCGATTCGCGAGATCGTAAGCGGTCAGAAAACCAAGCCGGGTTGTGCGGGCAGCCTCGTCGCCGGCGATCTTCTCCCAATCATCTCCGGGTCGGTGGTAATCCCTGTGAAGGCCGGTGTGAAAGAAAAGAGTGGGAATCTCTTCCTGGGAAAAAGGAACATGATCCGAAGCGCTCCCCACCTTTTTCTCTGCCTTGAGAGAAAGCTGAACTCCCGCAAGATCGTTGAGCCTTGGCAGTAGATCAGCGAATGCGGGAGACGTTCCCGTCCCCTGGACTCCGAGATGTCGGTTCTCAGATCGACCGATCATGTCAAAGTTCAACATGGCAACGATGTTTTTCAGGGGAACCGATTCCTTCTCGATGAACGCCTTTGCCCCCAGCAACCCTCTTTCTTCCGCACCAAAGGCAATGAAGAGAATCGACCGGCGAGGCCTCATTTCCAGTTCTGAAAAAGCCTGGGCAATCTCGATGATTCCCGCGGTTCCCGACGCGTTGTCATCAGCCCCATTGTGAATCTCTCGTTTTGTGGAAAGAGATCCGAATTCCCCGAGCCCCACGTGATCATAGTGTCCCCCCACGACGACGATCTCCTCGGCAAGCTTCTCGTCTCTCCCTCGAAGCATGCCGATGACGTTCTGGGTCTTCCCCTTGGGCGGCGACTCTTTCTTGATCTCGGAAACAAGGCGAATGTGAACACCAGGGATCTCAAAAGACCGGGGCTCCGACGACTCGTCGATCGCATCCTGACATTCCTGAAGATCTTTCCCGATCGATTCCAGCACGTCCTGAACAAACGATCGAGCTACAAAAAACATGGGGATATCGGTTTCACCGGTTCCCCGCAAAAAGCGAAGCGATGGGATCTGATCGGCCTTGGATTCCGAGGTGCTGTTATTGCAGAGGAGTACAGCTTTCGCCCCGGCCTTCTTCGCCGTATCTACTTTCCGACGAAAAGACCCAAGCCTTCGGCTCGCTCCCTTGAAGAGGCCGCCGGATCGAGCATCCTCGGGAGTCCTACGCAATAGGATGACAATCTTGCCGCTGGCATCGACCCCCGCATACTCATCAAACTTGAGGTCCCGATCCAAAATGCCGTAACCGGCAAAGATGACCTCACCCTCCAGGCCTTTGGCCGGAGCCGAGTCGGGAAACGGTCTGAAGTCATCATTGGGTGTCAAGCTCACCAGACTCTCGCCAATTCTTGCCTCCACCTGGTTGCCTTCTCCCAGGGAATACTTGACCCCTCGAGCGAACTCGAAGGCCTGTAGATAAGACTCTCCATCGCCGGCAGGTAGGAGCCCGATTTCTCCAAACGCCTCGGCCACGTAGTCGGCGGCAATTCGATCTTCTTTACTTCCCGACGCCCGGCCCCTCATATCGTCGGAGGAAAGATAACGAATATGCTCGAGAATCTCGGCCTCGGTGATGCTCTTGGCCGAATGCTCTGCGACCGAAGAGATCTCCACTTGCTCCGTTGCTGAACCCGGAAAAGCCAGCGAAAGAACCAAAAGGGCAGCGCCCGTACGAAGCAAATCCTGTGACATCATATTCATCCGGTTTCCTGTTCGAGGGGTCTACAACAATACAAATTCAAGAGAAGCCTTCATGGAGCCTGTTTCTCAGGGAAAGATCGACGATGAAAATCGATTGGTGAGTTCAAATTGAGCCATCCCGGTCTTCAACACCGCTTGGGCATGAAAGGTAAGGAACACCAGCTCAGATCGATTCGGAATGGAGAAGGGAATCAACAGCTCACCGGGAAAGGGAATCGAAGGATCCAGGCCCCGAATCCCGTCATAGACAATCCGCAACTGATTGGTGAAACCAAGGTCCAGGCAAAGATTCCCGATCTTCGTCGGCCCTCTTTCCTTATCCACAAGGAGGGCCACGTCGGCTCCCTCCGGCCCGGTGATCACGAACTGAAACGATCGACCGATCCGCGGACTTCCCATACTGGAAAGTGCGATCGGAAGCGGTTCGTATTCGAACCCTCCGGTAGCGATGTGCTCTCCGTAAGCATTCTCCAGTCGAACGTCAACTGCTCCCAGGGAAACTCCCTCAGGAACGGTAACCTCGATCTCGGTCGTGCTCGTGCGAGACACCTGAATTCCCGACAGCGCCCCGAAGAAAACCTTCACCTGGGCATAAAAATTACTGCCGGTGATCGTGAGGCGAGTTCCGCCGGTGATCGGCCCGGCATCAGGGACGATGGAGATCACCTCCGGTGGGTCAAAGTCATCCCTCCGCGCCATGGGATCCACGACGATCACGTTCTCCCAGGAAAGGAACGGGGTCGCCATGGAAAAGGCTTCACCGGCCTGATAGCCGAGTTCCCAGCGATCAAAGAGAATCTGAGGTCGGGGCACCGCATCCAGGAAAGGTTCATACACGTGCCCCGAACTGCCCGTGGCCCCGTGCCGGATCAGGTCGGCCACCAGAGATTGGCCGTAATTTTGACTACCATCCGTGAAGGTACGGGCGCTTGTGCTCACAAACGTCGTCGTAAGAGCACCCTTTGCAAACGTTCCCGGGTAGATGTTTCCGGACCCACCGGGGACCTCCCCATAATAAGGAGGTCCGGGATCTGCGTGGTCGTTACTACCCCATCCCGCATACCCGCTGATCGCAGAGTGATTGCATTGAAACGTGGTACTTGGATCGTGAGTCACCGGTGCCCCGAGCTCCTGAAGTCGATTTCGAGCCTCGAGAAGCCAGCCGTTTCCCTCCTGAAAAGCGGAGGGGTCCGCATCAAGCAGATACGTCCCGGGGTCGGCCGGCCCTTGGGCCCGATCGATCAAGGCCTTGATATCGGAAGGAACTCCCGTCCCCCCGTCGAGGTTTGTCTGATATCCGGTGAGGCGGGTGACAAGATAAAGGTTACTGGTCCCTCGAAAGTTGTCGAAGGTGAACGTCGATTGAAAATGAGGATTCCCGAGTCGTCCCGCCTGGCCTTCATCCGGAACTTGCCCCGAAAACAAATAGGCCAGCTCGGAGTCAACCGACGCCCGGAGTTGATTGACTCCTACGGCTCCGCCGCTCGAAACGCGAAGAGGGACCCCCTTGGTCAAGACGATACATAGAACCTGGAAGCGCAAACCACTTGTCTGGAGGTAGCTCTGGATTGGATCACGGACACTCGAGTTGTAGGTGGCGCGAGAAATCGTCTCAGCCGTTGTCGTCCCGGCCGGCAAATGAAAAACGTTGGCCGGGGGGATCGCTCTTACCATCTGGTAGTAATCTCCGATCGCCACGGAAATTGGATCGGAGTCGTTCACGACCACCAAAACCTCGTCTGCCTCGAGGGCCCCTGCCGGCTTGCAGCCCATCCATCCAAATACAAGCCCGAGCACCATCATCGTGCTGACAAACGGGGGGAAAAACAGGGACCGGGTCATGGCGTCTCTCCATTTCTCTCAATTTCTCGTCCAGTGTGAATTCGGCCTTGATCCTATCACAGACTCCTTCCCGCAGGATTAGCCCTCGAAGGCACGGGTCACAAGACCGAAAAGACGTCCCTCACGCACCCGGGAAGGAAAACCAAAAGAAACACGTAAACCATTTCTGTTTAGACAGTTAATGCGGTATTCTTGAGGCGGCTCGGTGAATGAGGGCTATTTCGAAACCTCATCCATCGACCAACCACGGATCCACTCCATCCGCGTGTGAACGGAGTCCATTCATCACTCTCACGCACGACGGATCTCTGCCACCTGATCGAAGGATTGATCCAATCGGACTTCAGTCCACGACATCCCAACAGGAACCGCGCCCATGGATGACCTTATTGACAAAGACGATATGCTCGCACGCGTCGACGGAGACCTCGAACTCCTCGCCGATCTGGTCGAGATCTTTCTCGAGGACTGCCCCCGCCTCATGTCCGAGATTCAACAGGCAGTTGCCGACCAAAATGGCGATGCTCTTGAGCGCTCCGCCCACGCGTTCAAAGGCTCGGTCGGCAATTTCACGACAAAGAGTCCCTTTGAAGTCGCCATGCGTCTCGAGCTGATGGGTCGACAGGGAAATCTTGGCGACGCCAATGACGCCCTTTCTCTCCTGGAGAAAGAAATTGCCCGCCTGAAGCCTGTCCTTGCCACCTACGGCGAACACCCGTAGGAACAAGACGGACGACCTACAACTTGCTATAGTGCCCCTTCGCCGTTCGAGTTTTATCGCGAGTCGGTCCGGGCGGGCCGGCGCCTCGGACTCCTCCTCCCCTACTCGGGTCCAAGGTCGTGAAGACTGCATTCATCGACTACACCCTGGGCGGATCAACCTCGACCTTCTTGTTGCGAGAGCTCCTTGAGCTTCAGAAACTCGAGTTCCCGTTCGAGGTCTTGAGCCACAATTCGCCGGCCGCCGATCGACAAAACGAACGGCTGCCCGAGCTGCATTGTCCAGTTCACTGGGTTCGTCCCGTTCGCCTGAGCCGGGTTCTGTTTGCCCACGCACGAATCCTCTTTCGATCCCCCGCTCGATACCTGGGTTGTTTCGCTCATCTTTTTTCTCGAGACCTCCAGGGAACCCGGGATCGACTCCGCACCCTGATCCACCTCAGCATCTCGGTGACCTGGTCTCAAACTCTTGAGAAGCGGGGCATCGAGCGAATTCACTCGCTCTGGGCTTCCGGGCCGGGAACAAGTGGATACTTCCTCTCCCGGCTGCTGGATCTTCCCTACTCCTTTTCCTGTCACGCCACCGACATCTTCGTGGAGAACCTTCTTCTCCCCCAGAAGATTCACCGGGCCGACAGGATCAGCACTTGCACCGATTACAACCGGCGATACCTCGAATCCAGGTTCCCTCACCTTCTTCCGCACGGAAAGATCCGGGTGTGCCATCATGGAATTCCCCTGGGCCGATTTTCCGGTTTGAAGAAAGATCCCGGGCAAGAAGCCAGAGACCTGAAAACACCCGTCGTTCTTGCCGTGGGTCAGCTCGATCCCAAGAAGGGCTTTGCCGATCTCGTGCGAGCGGTTTCAATCCTGTCGAAGAAGGGTTTTCCGGTGAAAGCGAACATCATCGGAGAAGGTCAGGAGAGATCCAACCTTGAGAGGCTCATCGAAGAGGAGGGGCTCTCTCATCAGGTAGAGCTGCTGGGGGCTCTTCCTTTTTCGAAAGTGCTTGCCGGATTCAAAGACGCAGACATCTTCGTCATGCCTTCCTTGCGCACGGAAAAGAACGACATGGACGGAATCCCGAACGTCGTTCTGGAGGCCATGGCCGCCCGGGTTCCGGTGATCGCCACGGATGTTTCAGGAATCCCCGAAGTCGTTCAGGACAACAAAACGGGAGTCCTCCTACCGTCCGAGAATCCCGCTCTCCTTGCCGATGCCATCGAGGCTCTCTCCCAGGACCCGGAGCGTCGTCAACGATTGGCAGCCGCAGGGCGAGAGCAGATCGATCGGCGCTTCGACCTCAAGAAAACAACAACTGCTCTTCACGCCTTGCTCTCCAGCAAAAAGACTCATCCGATCAGAATCGCAATCGTCTCCCCGAACCTGGGTCTTCTTCTTTCACCCGAGAAAACCCAGTTCGCCGGAGGAGCCGAAGTTCAGCAGCTTCTTCTCGGGCGCGAGCTGATGAAACGTCAGGCGTTTGTCGTCTTCATCGTACGGGGTGATGGGGGGCCAATCGTGGAACAACGGGACGGACTGATCTTGATCAAGACGGCACCCCAGGGCACCGGTGTTCGTTGGATCCGAAGATTCCACCCCCACTTGACGTCCCTCTGGAAAGCCATGGGACTCGCACGGGCCGACATCTACTCCACCCGGGGAGCCAAGGTTGAATCCGGGGTCGTGGCCGGGTATTGCCGGTTGCACGGTAAGGGTTATATTCACTCTCTTGCCCATGACCATGACTGCGCTCCGGATACGCCTCACGAACTCGTCTCGCCCCTGAAACGACGGATCTATGGATTGGCAATCAAATCGGCAGATTGCATCCTTGCCCAAACCCAGCATCAGGTGGACCTTCTTCAGCGCGGATTCGGCGTCACCGCGACGATCTTTCCCAACCTGGTTCCGGAAGGGGAGCACGCCGATCGAAAGGGACAAACCGTTGCATCCCAAGAATCGGGAAGTGAGCACAAGCCTCTCCTCTGGATCGGAGCGATCAAGCCTGTCAAACGACCCCATCTTTTTCTGGAGATGGCAAAAGCATTCCCCAGGTATCGATTTCAGATGATTGGATTCGGAAAGAAGGAAGATCCCGCTGCCGATGAGTACTTTCAAGGGATCCAGGAACAGGCCAGATCGATGACGAACGTCGAGTTCCTGGGGTTTGTTCCCTTTGCCCGGACGAACGATTACTATCGGAATGCAAGCTTACTGGTGAGCACCGCGGAAACGGAAGGGTTTCCCAACACCCATCTTCAGGCCTTTGCCAGCGAAACCCCGGTGGTAGCCTTTTGCGATCCGGACAACATCATCGAAAACCAAAACCTGGGCCGAGTCGTGGGAAGCCTGGGTGAGCTGAAAAGCACGATCGAAGAGCTCATGCAAAAAGAAGAGGAACGGACCCTCATCGGGAAGCGGGGGCGAACCTACGTTCGACGCCACCACTCTCCCGACCTGATCGTCCCGGAATATCTGCGCCTCTTTTCCGAGCTCACTTCCCACCGGGAGTCCATTCAAAATTTCATTGCCACTCGAGCCGAGGGATCATGTGCGGAATCTTCGGGGTCATAAATAAAGACGGGTCGCCGGTCGAAGAGTCGATCCTCGTTTCCGGTACCCGCGCTCTTTCTCACCGCGGACCGGACGGAGAAGGCTATCTCATCTCCGGCGAGGTCGGGCTCGGTCATCGCCGACTCTCCATCGTCGATCTCGCCGGTGGACAGCAACCGGTTTCAAACGAAGACGGAACGGTCTATGTCATCCAGAACGGAGAGATCTACAACCACCAGGATCTTCGAAACGACCTGATCCGGAAGGGACACGTCTTTCGAACCCAAAGTGACACCGAGGCGATCGTTCACCTCTACGAAGAAGAGGGAGAGCAAGGCCTGAATCGTCTTCGTGGAATGTTCGCCCTTGCCATCTTCGACGCCCCTCGAAAACGTCTGGTTCTCATTCGAGATCGACTGGGGATCAAGCCTCTCTACGTCTTCGAAACCGATCGTCGCCTCCTTTTTTCCTCGGAGACCCAGTCTTTCAAATACGACCCTGAATTCTCCCGAGCCATCGACCCCCAGTCTCTTGGCTGGTTTCTATCTCTTCACTACATCCCCTCCCCGAAATCGATCTACTCCGGCGTGGTGAAAGTCCCCCCGGCGACGATCCTGACCCTCGAGATGAGAGGAGTGGGTTCCCGCACAAAGAGTCATACCTACTGGAAACCGGATGACAATCCCGACCCGTCCCTCACCGAGGACCAGGCGACGGAACAAATCCGGGAGCTCCTCGATGAATCCGTAAAACTGCGGCTCATGGCTGATGTTCCGGTGGGCGCGTTCCTTTCGGGAGGGGTTGATTCAAGTGCGGTTGTTGCCACCATGAACAAGGTGGATGATTCCCCCCCCGCGACCTTTACCATCGGGTTCAAAGAGAAGTCGTTCAACGAATCCGAAGCGGCCCGCCTCGTTTCAGAAAACGTGGGATCTCATCATCGAGAAGAAGAAGTGGGGATCGACGCAACCCAGGATCTTCCAGACTTGATCGGAAAGCTGGACGAACCCCTTGCCGACCCTTCTCTTCTTGCCACCTGGCAGGTAGCCCGACTTGCGCGGCGCCATGTCAAGGTCTGCCTTTCAGGTGACGGGGGAGATGAGCTCTTCTCCGGGTACGACCGTCATGGCTGGGCTTCAAACCTCTCGCGCCTTGACAGATGGGGCGGGGCGTTGTTGCCGGTTTCCTGGCTCGCTCGAAACTTCCTTCCGAACGGAGTGCGTGGAAAGAATCGGCTGGGAGCTCTCCCCCTCCCCGCAATCGAGCAATACCTCGCTCGGCTTCGCTACTTCAATGAAGCGGGTTTGAAGCGAATCCTGGCTCCCGACCTCCTTGCGGACATCGGATCGTCGGAGACCGGTCTCACCGAGAAGTTCCTCGGGCACGACGCCCTCGTGTCGCACCGAGATCTGGCGACCCGACTCCCGGCGCTGGATCTTCGAACTTATCTCGTGGACGACGTCCTGACAAAAGTGGACCGGGCCAGCATGCTGAATTCCCTCGAGGTTCGAGTTCCCCTCCTCGATCATCGGTTCGTGGAGCTGGCTCTGAAAATCCCTCACCAGCTCAAACGCCTCGGATCCCGGGGGAAGATCATCTTCCGCCGAGCCGTCTCGGATCGAGTCCCTCACGAGATCCTCTCGGGAAAAAAGCGGGGCTTTTCCGTTCCCATCAAACGCTGGCTAGACGGCCCCTTTGGCGAGGTGGTTCGAGGGGTTCTTCTGGACCGCACAACCCGGTCACGAGGGTTCCTCCAGACGAGCGAAGTGGCTCGAATTCTGACAAAAAACGACGGCCGCTGGCGACATTTCGGCAGCCAGATCTTCGGGCTTTTTGTCCTTGAGATGTGGCTCCGGGGGCATCTGGACCAACCCGTGGAGGCATCTCAGGAGCCTGTATCCCCCGGAGATCGACTTCTCCTTGGAGAGTGGTTCGGGAGGGAAAGGGCGAAAACCACAGGAGAGGACGTTAGAATGGGCGTCCATGAAACTCAAGACACCCCATAAATCGTCTGCTCCGGGCCATTTGTCCCGCGGCGCCTCGCTCTCCCTTGTCCTGCTTCTCCTCTTCGTTGCCGGGCTCCTCTCCAGCTGCGCGTCCTCAAAGAAGAAGATGGCTGAGGACGATCCGAAACCGGCCCCTGAACTCACCGCTGAACAGAGGAAACTCGAGCTTGAATCGTTCGATGCGGTCTGGACCACCATTCGAGACAAGCATTGGGATCCCGATCTCAACGGAATCGACTGGGATGGGGTGAAGATGGAGCTTCGGCCGGAAATGGAGGTGGTCAAGAATGCCGACGAATCCCGGGCGATCCTTGGCCGTATGATCGCCAGGCTGGAACAAAGCCACTTCGGAATCGTCCCCCGGGACGTATATGAAGAAGAAGAAGAAGAAGACTCAACCCCCGACGGCGAAAACGAGACGAGTAAAGCCAAAGAGACCGGCGGATCCGGAGAAGCCGGACTCGAAGTTCGCATCCTTGACGGGCATGCGGTGGTAACCGAAGTCTGGGACGATTATCCGGCAAAAGAGCACGGTGTCATGCCCGGCTTCATCGTCAGCCGGGTGGGCTCCTGGGACGTCCAGAAAGCCATTGACCGCTGGGAAAAAGGAAACTCAGGTTCTTCGTCGGAAGATGCGAAGAAGACGGCAAAACGATCCTGGTTTCTTTCTCGCCGGGTGGAAGGCCGTCTCAGTCGCTCCGTTGGAAAAAAAGTAATGGTTACTTTCATTGACGGCAACGACGACAAGAAAGAAATCAACCTTCCCATGAAGGCGAAGCGCGGAAAAGAAGTGCGCTTTGGCAACATGCCTTCCCTCTACCTCTGGAAGTCCTCCAAGGAGATCTCCGATGACATCGGCTCCTTCCGATTCAACACCTTCATGGACCCGATGGCCTTGATGCCCTGGGTGGCAACCACCATGGGATCCTTCAAGGAAAAAGATGGGATCATCATCGACCTTCGAGGAAACCCAGGAGGCATTGGAGCCCTGGCGATGGGCGTCGCGGGTTGGTTTACGGAGAAGAAGAGTCAAAAGCTCGGCACGATGACAACCCGGGTTTCATCGATGAAGTTCGTGGTGAACCCGCGACCTCGTGCTTTCAGCGGAGCACTTGCCATCTTGACCGACGAACATACCGGATCGACTTCTGAAATCTTCGCCGGAGGAATGCAGGATCTTGAACGGGCACGAGTCTTTGGCCAGCGAAGCATGGGGGTAGCCCTCCCTTCAGTTTTCGAACGGCTGCCCAATGGGGATGGTTTTCAGTATGCGATCGCAAACTATATCTCCGAGGGAGGAAAACCTCTTGAGGAATTAGGAGTCACTCCCGATGAAGTCGTGGTTCCCACTCGACGTGAGTTACTAGATGGACGAGATCCCGTAGTAGAGGCGGCAGTCGATTGGATTCGCTCCCGTGATGGGTCCTAGCAGATGCCGCCAATCCACATAATTGAGTACTGGAGAGAGAATGAACATGCAAGTTAAAGCGCGGGAGACGTCTGACGTTTCGAGTCGATACCGCCGATTGACGATCGGATTTTGCTTCTTGATTTCTTGTACCGTCTGGATGGTGGGTCCAACACCATCTGCAGCCCAAGAGAAAGCCGCAGCGGTCGCCGAAAACAATGTGACAGCAGAATCCCTGCTCGATAAATATGTCGACGCACTGGGAGGCCTGGAAGCCCACAAGAAGTTCAAGAACACGGTGAGGACAGGGAAGATCGAACTGGTCGGTATGGGCATCGAAGGAAAGCTCACCATCTACATGTCTGCCCCCAACCTCATGTATTCCCTCACCGTCATCGATGGCATCGGCAAGATGGAAGAAGGAAGCAACGGGAAGATCGCCTGGGCATCCGACGCGATGATGGGTCCTCGTCTCAAAGAGGGAGATGAGCTTCAAGTCAGCCTTCAGGCCGCGATCTTCAATGCCGAAGTGAAATGGCGAGAGCTGTTCAAAGAAGTGAAGTATCTCGGCAAGGAAACCGTCGAAGAAACCGATTGCCACAAGCTTCTGTTGACCCCCCACGCCGGACACCCGGAAACCTGGTACCTGAATGCCAAGACTTTCCTCCCCACCAAAAGAATGACGAAGATGACAACCGCCATGGGTGACTTCCCCATGGAAAGCTTTCCTTCCGATTATCGAGAGGTGAACGGAATCATGATTGCTCACACCGAGCGCCTTCATACGGGAATGCAAAAGATCACCCTGAAGACTGAGACCGTGAAGCACAACCAGGAGATCCCTGCCGACAGGTTTGATCTCCCGGACACGATCAAGGAGCTCCTGGAGAGCGACGGGTAAATACAACTACTTTTTTCATGCGTAATGATTGACATTGTTGGTCCGTTTTAAGGGCCCAATTCTGAGGATGAGATTCATGTGGTTTAATAATGTGACACGGCTGATTTTTGTGATGATGTTCGCCGGCTTGAGCGTTTCGTGCGGCACGGAGAGCAATGCATACTCAACTCCCGACGATGCTGCCAACGACGCCACCCCAGCAGCATCGAACCAAGACGAAGGCGGTGCTGGCGGAGGATCTTCGATGGCTTCAACCGGAAGCGAACTGATCGCGGTCATGGCAACGACCAAGGGAAATATCTGGCTCCTTCTCTTTCCGGAAGAGGCGCCGGTTACGGTGGCCAGCTTCGTGAACCTGGCCCAGCGAGGCTACTACGATGGCCTCGACTTCCATCGGGTCATCGCAAACTTCATGATCCAGGGTGGTGATCCGCAAGGAAATGGCACGGGCGGCCCCGGCTACAAGTTCGAGGACGAGTTCAGCCCCAAGCTTCGCCACGATTCGCCCGGCGTGTTCTCCATGGCGAACTCAGGTCCAAGAACCAACGGAAGTCAGTTCTTCATCACCCACGTGCCAACGCCTCATCTGGACGACAAGCACTCGGTATTTGGAAAAGCGCTGGATAGCCAGGACGTGGTGAACGCCGTACAAAAGGGTGACTCGATCAAGTTCGTCACGATCCTCGGCGACACGTCAGGCCTGCTCGAGGCGCAAAATACCAACATCGACAAATGGAACGCCAGCCTGGATCGACGCTTTCCGGCAAAAGATTCGGCCATGACTGACGGCGATCGATCTGAAATTGACGCCGAGATGAGTTCAAAGAAGGCAGCCGCCGACAAGATCCTGGGCGGAATTGCAAAGAAGTGGGCATCCAAGGAAAAGGAACTGTCCAAGGCCAAAGCCCATTTCGACGAGCTCTACGGCAAAGTCAAGAAAGACGGAACCAAGTCGGCTACGGGCCTCGTCTCACTTGACCTTGAAGCTGGCTCAGGAGAGACGCCGACAAAAACGGATCGAGTCCGAGTCAACTGCACCGGATGGCTGGACAGCGGCAAGAAGTTCTACTCGACGTTTGATCCACCCGCCAACCCCATCGATAACGGCGCAACAGGATTCGTACCCGGCTTCACCGAAGCGATCTTGTCGATGAAGACCGGAGGAAAACGAGTGGTCATCATCCCGGGTAATCTGGGATACGGTCCTCGAGGAAATCCACGGGCAGGCATCCCTGGTGGCGCGACTCTCATTTTCGAAATCGAGTTGATTTCGATTCTCTAGGTCGCTCGGAAGAACACAAGAAACTTGTCCTCCCGCCTCCCTCCGGTCTAGCCTGAGGGAGGCGGGCTCATTTTCGGGTCAGCTAATTTCTGTTTTTACCCGCTCAAGAACCTTGTGAGCAGCTGCCACAACCCCCGAGACGGTGAAGCCCAGATTGGCAAGCACGGTCTGGCTTGGAGCCGAGGCTCCAAACCGATTCAAACCAATCACCTCCCCCTTGTCCCCCACCCATCGAGTCCATCCAAAATCGCTGCCGGCCTCGACCGCGACCCGAGCGGGTACATCGGTTGGAATGACCGATTCTCGATACTCCAGGCTTTGAGACTCGAACAGCTTCCAGCATGGCATGGAAACGACCCGAACCTGCAGACCATCGGCGGCTAACTCGTCCCTTGCATCCATTGCGAGCTGGACCTCGGAGCCGGTTGCAATGATCACCACCTCCGGTGTACCTTCGGAGTCGGCCAGGACATAGGCGCCCTTCCAAACCCCCGAAGCGGACCCGAGTTTCTCGTGATCCATCTCCGGCAATCCCTGGCGTGACAGCACGAGGCCGACCGGACCATCTTTGTGACTCATGGCAAACTTCCACGACTCCGCGGTTTCGCTGGCGTCAGCTGGCCGAAACACGTAGAAATTCGGCATACACCGCAAGGAAGCCAGTTGCTCAACCGGTTGATGAGTGGGCCCGTCTTCCCCAAGTCCAATCGAATCATGAGTCCATACGTAGATGACCGGTAGCGAGCACAGCGCCGAAATTCTCACCGATGGGCGCATGTAATCAACGAAGCAGAAGAACGTGGCAACGTACGGTCTTACCCCGCCATGGTAGGCCATCCCGTTGGCAATGGACGCCATCCCATGTTCGCGCACTCCGAAGTGAATATTGCGACCAAGCCCCGTCTGCCCATCAAACGAATCCTCTCCCGAAAGCGCTGTCTTCGTCGATCCAGAAAGGTCTGCATCCCCCCCCAGCAAGAACGGCACCTTCGGGGCGATTGAGTTCAAGACCTTCCCGGACGCCGCCCGGGTCGCTAGCTTCGTTGACGGTTCAAACCGTGGAACCTGTGAGTCCCATCCCTCGACCAGTTCCCCTCGTTGGGCCTGATCCCATTCCACCGCAAGATCCGGATGAGCAACCTTGTAGCTCGCAAAACGGTCGTTCCACTCCGTGTGAAGATCCTGCCCCTTTGCAACGGCAGTTCGGAAAGAATCCAAGGCATCCTTTGGCACATGAAACGATTCGTCTGGTTTTTCCCAGCCGAGAGTCTCCTTCATCAGGCGAATCTCATCCTCCCCAAGAGGGCTCCCGTGGGCATCCGAGGTTCCTTGCTTGCTCGGAGAACCGAAACCAATCGTCGTTTTGACGGCAATCAAGGACGGGCGGCCCGTCTCGTTCTTGGCCGCCCGGATCGCAGAATCGATTGCGTCAAGATCCGTATCACCATCTTCCACACGTTGAACGTGCCATCCGTAGGCTTCAAATCTCTTCTCCACGTCTTCGCCGGTGAACGAAAGAGATGTGGGTCCATCGAGAGAGATCCCGTTATCGTCGTAGAGGAAGATGAGCTTTCCAAGCTTGTAATGCCCGGCAAAGGAACAAGCCTCCGCCGCAACTCCCTCCATTAAATCTCCGTCCGAAACAATGGCGTAGGTGAAGTGATCGACCATTTCATGGCCCGGTCGATTGAAGCGGCCCGCCATGGACCTTTCGGCGACCGCCATGCCAACCGCATTCCCCACCCCTTGCCCCAGCGGTCCGGTTGTCGCCTCCACCCCGTCGATCAGGAACGACTCGGGGTGCCCCGCCGTTTTACTTCCCCACTGACGGAAAGCCTGAAGATCGGAAAGGCTCACATCGTATCCGGTCAAGTGGAGCAACGAGTAGAGAAGAATACTCCCATGCCCGGCCGAGAGCACGAACCGATCCCGGTCAGGCCAATCCGGTGCTTGAGGATGGTGCCGAAGATGCTTGTGAAAGAGAACGAACGCCATGGGGGCAGCCCCCATCGGCAACCCCGGATGACCCGAGTTTGCCTTCTGCACGGCATCCACGGACAGTGTTCGAATGGTGTTGACGCAGAGCTGCTCGAGAGACTTCATATCCTGCTTCACGATGGATTCCTCCTCGGCAGGCCTCCCACGAAAAGGCGGCTCCCCCATTCATGCACGGTGTAGATTGCACGACCGGAGAGCCGATCCGCTCATCAGAGGATTCCCGTCACGGGAAAAGCCGAACCGCCCAATAGAACCGCCACCTGGGGCAGATATATCCCCAATCGATATCCCAACGTGAAACCCGCAAACGGCTCGTGTGAATCAGGTACGCCCCACCGAAACACCTGACAGGAGCCGCTTCATGGAAACATCGACCGGATCGCCTGTGCTGTAGATCGAGGACCCGGCGACCAATACCCGGGCACCAGCCTCGACCACAGCCGGCGCCGTCTTCGAGTCGATCCCCCCGTCCACCTCGATCTCGCAATCGGGGTTGACGTCGTTCAGGATCTCTCTCACTTGACGAATTTTAGCCAGAGTCGATTCGATGAACTTCTGCCCTCCGAAGCCGGGATTCACCGTCATGATCAAAACAAGATCGACGTCAGGCAAAACGACCTCAAGAGAGGAGACCGGAGTTGACGGATTGAGTGCAACTCCGGCCCCTTTTCCGAGCTCTTTGATTCGCTGGATGGTGCGATGGAGATGAGGCAATGCCTCCTGATGAACGATCAAGCTATCCGCACCGCCCTTGACGAAGGGCTCCAGATAGCTGTCCGCATCGGCAATCATGAGGTGAACTTCGAACGGCAGCTTTGTTACCGAACGCACGGACTGCATGACCGGCACCCCGAAGCTGATGTTCGGGACAAAAGCGCCATCCATGACGTCGACGTGAATACGGTCCGCTCCGCCGCGGTCCACTTCTTGTATCTGCTCACCGAGGCGAGCAAAATCCGCGGCCAGGATCGAAGGCGCAAGCTTGATCGTATCCGATTGATTCACCCCAACCTCCTCCATGGATGATTACTGCATCTCACCCGAATAAATCTTCATGATGGTGTTCAAGAACTTCAACGAATCGTCTCGCTGTCGCTGGAACGAGTTTCGACCGATGATCGATCCAAAGCCGCCACCCTTTTGAATGGCTCTTGCTTCGTCAAAGACCGCCTCATCCGAGTCTTTCTTCGCACCACCGGAGAAGATGACAATTCTTCGTCCATTGAAACAGCTCTGGACGACATGACTGACCCGTTCCGACAGCGTCGAGATCGGAATGTTGTTGGCTTCATAAACCTTGCGGGCCGCATCCTGTTCGATGTGGTCGCTCGGCAACTTCACCTTGATGACATGGGCGCCAAGCTGGGCAGCAATCTGGGCTGCGTAGGCAATCACGTCAATCCCGGTTTCGCCCTTCTTGCTGAGCTGGGAACCTCGAGGATAAGACCAGAGAACAACAGCTAGTCCTACCGACTTTGCTTCCGCGGCAATTTCCCGGAATTCTTCGTACATCAGATTGCGCTGTCCGGAGGACGGGTAGATCGTGTAGCCGATTCCCACGCATCCCAGATTCAACGCATCCTGGACCGATCCGGTGATGGCCGAGCAAGGCTCTTCGAGACTCACCAGGGAGTCACTGTTGTTCAGCTTGAGGATGAGTGGAACCTGGCCGGCGTAGTCGGCGGCACCCGCTTCGAGGAAACCAAGGGGAGCCGCATAGGCATTACAACCGGCGGCCAGGGCCAGTTCGAAATGATAGCGAGGATCATAGCCACCTGGGTTCATCCCGAAACTACGGGCCGCCCCATGCTCAAAGCCCTGATCCACGGGAAGAATGACCATCTTGCCCGTACCCGCCAAAGTTCCATGGTTCATCATCCGGGCGAGATTTGTCAGTACACCCGGAGAGTTCCCCGCATACCAGCTCAGGATTTCTCGAACACGCTCATTCATGGCTTAATTTCCTCCGTCTACCCATCGATTTCCAAAGTCCGTCCGTTGCTCGAATCTCGGCAGGAAATGCTCTAGAACCATGAGGCAAAGCAACTTGCGCAGACCCTATTCAAACTCGGCCGGCCCATGCCCGTACCTTCTCCAAATCACGCCAAATGGCCTGGACGGACATTCTTGCGATTCAAGGACAATAATGTGGCACAACTTCATCCAAATGGAAGATCATTCCGGGAAAATCGGGGGCGACTTTTTGCCACCCTGTTTGCCCCCTCTTTGCCAGGTGGATGGGGCAAGTGACTTCAGCCCGGACGGGCCCGCTTTTTGGCCGCAAGAATGATCTTGCCGCCTCCGCCTTCGGCTCAAATCTATTCGGACTCGAGGTATCCAAGAGCCCCGAGTTTTCGACGGGTCTCTTCGCTCAACTTCGTTCCTTCAAGGTCGCCGGGCTCAAACTGAGGACTCACTCCGCCGCGCATCTTTTTATGGGCTGCCCTTGCCGAAAGCAAGGCCCGGGCAACCTCCCTGGCACGGGCCCGATCCTCGTCCGACATTTTGACTTCGGGATCGTCGATCCGGGCGATCGGGATGAGCTTCTTCCCCGTAGGATCCGAAAGGTCATGCATCGTTTCCCGAACGTGGCCCGAGGAGATTTCCTCAAGGCTTCTCACCATGAAGTCGTCTCGAAAAAAAGTATTCCCGTACCTACCGGGGAAGAACTTCTCCGCCATCGCCGCGCCGTCTGTGATCGGCAAAAGTAAACTCCTACCCCGAACATTCGATGGCACCGGGAGACTCAAGAAATCACACAACGTGGGGAAAAGGTCCTGGTTGGAAACAGTGCGAGTCACAACTTCACCGGCCCGAACATCTCCAGGAAGCCGAAGCACCAGGGGAACATGGCTCTGAACACGACCTGGCATGTGGCCGTGCCCCCAAAAGACCTCCGCTCCCACCTGATCCGAGAAGGCCTCCCCATGATCACCCGTCACCACAAGAAGAGTGCGATCCCATTTCCCGAGTTCCTTCAACCTCTTGATGAGGCGACCCAGGAAGTGGTCCGTGGCAAAAATCTCCTGATCATACCGCTCGACAATGTGACGAATCTCTTCCGGGTCGGTCGGCATGGTCTTCTTCTGTCGCTTGGCCGTCCCTGGTGAAAACGACTGATACGGCTCTACCGCCTCCGGCTTCTCACCGAAAGGATACGTCAAAGATGGGTCCGGCTCATAAGGACCATGAGCATCGAAGTAGTTGACGAAGAGGAAAAACGGTCGATTCACCTTTGAAAGCCAGGCAAACACCTTTTCGTTGGTGGCCCCCCCGAGCCTCTGGGGTCCCACCCAATCGTCATCGTAGAGGTCAAATCCACGGGAGAAACCAATCCCTCCGGCAATCGCCGGCCCCCCGATGAACCCGGCCGTCGCCCACCCCGATTCCGAAAGAAGCTCGGCGAGGGTCATATTCTCGGACGAAAGGGGAAGGATCTGCTCGTCCTCTTCCCAGGGAGCCATGTGGCAACCATGCTGGCTGGGAAGCAATCCGGTGAAGAGCGATCCGTGAGATGGAGCTGTCCAGCTAGACGTCGCATAGGAGCGGTGAAAAGAGATCCCCTGCTCACAAAGTTCATCAAGGTTGGGGGTCGTGGGCAGAGCGTAGCCGAGATGAGAGATGTGATCGCCCCGAATCGTGTCAAAAGTTACCAGGACGACGTTCACATCGTGCGGGCTCTCTCTGGGGCCACCGCAGGAAGTGAGAACCACCCCGGCAAGGACTAAAAGTGGAAGCCACCCGAGGAATGGATCAACTGAACGATATGGAATACGCCCCTTCATGGCCCGGGATTCTACCATTTCGGTATAATCGGCAACAGGTCACCCGGCGAGTCGTCATGATGGTGCAGAATGGTGCCCAGGATCCCACTTCTTGGTCGTAAAGGAGCTGAATGAGTCAACCACGAACTCTTGGCGAGTTAAAAGAAACCAATTATCGTCCCCGCTCCATTCGGGACGAACTCCGACAGAACATGATTCAGGCGCTGAAAGCAGGAGGTTCTCTTTTTCCCGGCGTTGTCGGCTACGACAAGACGGTGATTCCTCAGATCGCCAACGCCATCCTTGCAAAACACAACTTCATCTTGCTGGGACTTCGAGGCCAGGCAAAAACCCGGCTCCTTCGCAGTTTGACTCGATTCCTTGATGAGTCCATTCCGGCCATCGATGGATCGCTCCTGAACGAGGATCCCCTTCTCCCCACATCCATCGGCTCCATCCGGAGAATCGAGAAGGAAGGAGACGACCTTCCCATCCGCTGGATTTCCAGAGAAGAGAGGTATCAAGAGAAGCTGGCCACCCCCGATGTCACCATGGCCGACCTGATCGGTGACATTGATCCGGTGAAGGCAGCGACCAGAAAACTCGACTTTTCCGACCCGGAGGTCATTCACTACGGGGTGATCCCCCGCACAAATCGGGGCATCTTTGCCATCAACGAGGTTCCGGACCTCGCCGCACGCATCCAGGTCGGCCTCCTCAACATTCTTGAAGAGGGAGATATCCAGATCCGCGGCTTCCCGATTCGCATCCCCCTCGATCTCCTGTGTGTGTTCTCCGCGAACCCGGAAGACTACACGAACCGGGGAAACATGATCACTCCCCTGAAAGATCGAATCGAATCTCAGATCAAGACCCATTATCCAACGACCCTCGAAGATTCACTGAGCATCACCGCGCAAGAGGCTTACGTGGACCGAGGCCTGACCCCCATCACCGTGCCTACGTATTTCACCGAAATCGTTGAAGAAATCGGATTCGTGGCCCGGACCTCGGAATTCGTGGATCAGAACTCCGGAGTCAGCGCACGAGTCACCATCTCCGCTCTCGAAAACTTGATCTCGAATGCGGAGAGAAGAGCCCATGCCCACGGGAGTGATCACGGATCCGTCCGGATGTGCGACGTCGCAAGCGTGTTTCCATCGATCACCGGCAAGATCGAGCTCGTCTACGAAGGAGAGCTTGAAGGGACAACGGCGGTAGCAAAACATATCCTGGGAAAGGCGGTCAAGAAGGTCTTTTCCCGCTACTTCCCCAACGCACACCGAATGGAAGCCGACCAAGATCGAGATGACACACAATTCCAGGAGATCATCGATTGGTTTGCGAAGGGATCGACCCTTGAGTTGACCGATGAGCAGAGGGATGAAGAGTACATTTCGGCACTTCGCGACATCCCCAGCCTTCCGGAACTTGCCACGACCCTCAAGCCGGCAAACGACGCAGAACTTGCTTCCGCCATGGAATTCGTCCTCGAGGGACTTCACCAGTATTCCATCATTGCTCGAGAAGACATCACCGGTGGGGGCAGCGCCTTTCGCGATCTTCTTGGCGACATGATGACTCAGTTCAAGGAATAATATGCGGTATCGCTTCTGTCAGTGGGACCCGAAACGTCATGGTCAGAACTACGACCTGAAGTCTCTGGTCAAGATCTTCAATCACCTCTTGCTTCAAACCGGCGGAGACGTGGAAGAAGCTTTGAAATGGATGGAGCATTTCGGAGAACAGCACGGGTTTTTCGATGACAAGATGAGCTTTGAAGAGTTCAAGAAGCATCTCCATGAGCACGGTGTCATCGAGAAGCAGAAAGGGGTATCACGGCTGACGCCCAAGGGAGAGCGAATCATCCGGGAAGATAGCCTCGGACTGATTTTTTCCAACCTGAAGCGAGACCAGGAGGGCGATCATCGGGTTCCGTTTTCCGGCCAAAGTGGCGAACGTCTCACCGAGACCCGCCCCTGGCGTTTCGGGGATTCAACCTCTGATGTTGATCCGACCTCGACCTTGAAGAATGCCATCCATCGAGGTGGAATCGAAAACATCCAGCTCACCGAAGAGGACTTCGAGGTCTATGAGACGGAACACCTCTCGGCGGCGGCAACCGTCCTGTTGATCGACGTCAGTCACAGCATGATCCTCTATGGAGAAGATCGTTTCACTCCGGCAAAAAAAGTAGCGCTAGCGCTCACCGAGCTCATCCTCAGGAAATTCAAGAAAGACAGCCTCGACGTTGTCTTGTTCGGAAACGAAGCCTGGCAGGTTCCGATCAGTCGTCTGCCGTATGTTCAGGTCGGGCCCTACTACACGAACACAAAGGCAGGGCTCGCCCTCGCCCAGCAGATCCTGCAAAGAAAGAAGCAAGGAAACAAACAGATCTTCATGATCACGGATGGCAAACCAACCGTTCTCATGGAACACGGTCAAATGTATCGCAATGCTTTTGGTCCGGATCGGCGAATCTTGAACAAGACCCTTGAGGAGGGGTCCCGTTGCCGTCGAAAGAAGATCAACATCACGACCTTCATGATCGCCTCCGACCCTGAACTTCAAGAATTCGTCGAGGATCTGACTCGTATCAATCGGGGAAGGGCGTACTTTTCAACTCCAGACAACGTGGGATCCTATCTCTTTGTCGATTTCATCCGAAATCGAAATCGGAGAGTTCGATGACGGAAGAACGGGAGGACGAGACCACCCCTCACCTTGGCCGGGAGAGTATCGTTCGCGTCGGCCTTCCCATCCTTCTCTTGAAATGCTTCCTCTTGTGCTTTGTGCTGATGTCCCAGGCCCTTCTTCCCGATGCGCTCTTTCAGCGAAAGATCTATCGCACGAACTTTCACTGGCCCGTTGCGGAAAAACCAGACACAGAGACTCGATTCAAGACCTGGGACGGACAGCATTATCTTTACCTCAGCCAGAACGGCTATGAGGAAGGCATCCAATCCAATGCGTTTTATCCGCTCTGGCCGTTGTCCATCAAGGTCGGCTCCTATGCCTTCTTCGGGAATCACCTGGCATCAGGTCTCTTTCTGGCGAATCTCTTTTCCTTGCTGGCCCTGATCATTCTTCATGGGATCGTCAAGGCCTCGTCGGGAGGGGAAACCGCCAATGCTTTCACCCCCCTGATGCTTGCCTT
>JAJDCM010000152.1 GCA_029260825.1 Planctomycetota bacterium
GAGAGGCTTGCAGGAGGAAATGGGGGAAGGCGTGAACGACCTTCAGCTGGCCACTCTTCTGGCCGAAGCCTACGTCCAGGGAAAACTCTCCGACAAGAAGAGTCAATCCGTCTACACCGTCGTTGTGACCAAGTGCTCAACTTGCAAGGAAGCCACTGTCCTTACCGACGAAGGAAGGGCTTCCGTTGACGAGAAGGCCCTGGAAAGAGTTCTCTGTGACGCAGAGGTCATCGATCTTACCGAAGAAAAACAAGTCAAAGAGTGGGAACGTGAGATCGACCGAGCAACCCCAGAGTGGATGAGAGACCGAGTTCTCGCTCGAGACAGCAATCGATGCAAGTGTTGTGGTCGAACAAGGAGTCTTAACGCTCACCACATTCATTTCCGGGGAAAGGGAGGAAGAACCACTCAGTCAAACCTCATTTCCCTCTGTGCGACTTGCCACAGCCATGTCCATGAAGGCTTCCTCACGGTGAAAGGTGATGCTAGTAGCCCCATGTTCCTCAATCTTCGGGGCCAGAGAATCCAACCCGATTACGAAACCCCATCAACGCAGATCGGTTCAACATGCTCAACATGTTCAACAAGAGAAACAATCACCTGAAAGCCTTGCAAGCCCCCAAAATCATGCTCAGAGCTGGAGGAAGAGGGAGCAGACCGTCTTATGGCCTTCCTTCCTATGGGCTTTCTCATGGGCGTTTCTGCCCACACGAAAGTCGGAAGACCCCCTTTTGGATCCCTTCCCCGTGATCGTGGAAATTCGCCCGAACTCCTGATCCACTTCTTGAAGAGTCAAGGTCGGGCTCTTCGAAGGTTCGATGAGAGCCGCGTCGCGAACCGACGCATGACCCATTCCAACTTTTCCCTGGCGAATTTCCCCCGACAGAAAAGAAACAGCAATGGCAATTTCTTCCGGTTCAAGGCGAGCAAGGCAATCGGAGAGAGCCGCAATCTTCTTCAACCTGGCTGAAGTTTCTCCTACAAGGAGTGAAGTCGCAACAAGGTCACGAAGAAGCATTTCCTTCCTCTCTCTTTTCCAGCTCCGCCACGGCTTCGTCATACACCTCGCGCCAGGGCCCGATTTCCGGAAGCATCTCTCCGTGACTTTCACACTCCTTGATCACCGTCGCAAGATCTTCTCTTACCTTCGACAGGTCCTCATGCATTCGACTGCGGTCAATGAGAGTGCGGGCGATCAACAACTCGACCCGGTTCTGGCAGCCGCCCAGTTCGCACGCAATTTTTCCCTGCTCCAGAGCCTCATCCAAAGAGCTTCTCTTCCCCAGGCTCAAGCCCAGCTCCCGGTGAATCTCAACAAGAGTCACAGAAACCTCATAATGTCCCCGATCGATCTCCTGGGCTTCTCTTACATACCGAAGCCCGTGAGCGAGATCCTCTTCCCCTCCTCCAGCTCGAGCCTCCATCAGGTGGGTGCGGCCAATGTGGGCAAGAGCATCAACACATTCGGGCAGGATCTCCAGAACCCGGCGAAAACAACCTCGAGCCCGGTCGAACTGGCCTTGCTCGAAAAGAAACTCTCCCATCGCCTGGTGCGCACCGTCGAAGCTTCTGCGGATCTCGATCGCCTTCTTGTAACTCGAAAGAGGATCTTCACCCTGAAACCGTAGAGCATCTCCACGGAGCTTCCAGACTTCCTCCAGGTCCGGATCCTCACCCAGGATGGAATCGCAAACCAGAATGCACGCGGCGTAGTCTTGGTCGGCGAACCTGGATACAGCCCGAGTGAAATCAAGCTGCCAGGAGGGTAGGTTTCCTTTGAGGCGTTGAGCCTCCTGGAACATCCAATCACTTTGCTCGAGACGCCCGCGAGAGCCTTTCAACTGGTTGTCAATTCCCAGCTGGGTGATGTGCTTTCTGGCGTCGAGGCTATCCGAAAGATGAAGGGTCAAATAGAGCCGACCAAGTTCGAAGTAGGCAGATGCCATGTCGCCGACTCGATCAATCACCAGCTCCATGTTATCGAGCGCTTCGATCTGTTGGCCCCGTCGAAAGAGAGCCATACCACGATAGAATCGGGCCCACGCCAGATCTGGAGTCTGAGCAAGTACCTGGTCCAATCGGGCTATGATCGAATCCAGCTGAGGATACGTCCTTGGAATATTTGCGGAAATGCGATAGAGATTCGCATCCCAGTCAGCGATATCTCGGGCAATCTCGACAGCGACGCTCAGGTCACCATCGTCTGTTTCAACCGTAGGCGCAGGCTTCGATTTTCCGCTCACCAGCTTTCGGAACCAGGCCGATGATTCGGAGCTACCCCGTTCATCCTTGAGAAAATCATCGAACTCCGATGTCAGTTCCTCGATGCGCTTGTAACGAGAGCATTTGTCTTTCTTCATGCAACGAAGAATGATGGCTTCCAGGCTTCGCGGAACGCTGGGAACAATGGAACGGGGTAACGGGGGGTCGTCATGAAGAACTCCATGAAGAATGTCCACCACGTTGGGACCTTCAAACGGCATCCTCCCGGTCACCATCATGTACAAGGTGGCCCCCAGTGAGTAGATATCGCTACGGGAGTCGACGGCTCGAAGATCCCCGCGAGCTTGTTCGGGAGGCATGAGTTCGGGTGTCCCGAGAATGATCCCATCATCAGAAAGAGTGGCACCGAATTCGTGACGCAAATCCCGGGCAACTCCAAAGTCGGTGAGAAAAGCACTTCCTCCCCGAGAGAGGAGAATATTCTGTGGTTTGATGTCCCGATGAATAATCCCTTCGCGATGAGCGTGTCCAAGAGCCTGAGAGACTTCTTTCAGTGCGAAAACCAGTCCCTTGGGATCAAGCTCCGCCTGGGCAAGGTTGCCTCCATCCACGAACTGCATGGCAATGTAGGGCTGCCCGGCGGACTCACCAAGCTCATAGACCTGAACGATCGATGGGTTCTGGAGCCGGGCGGTAAACCTTGCTTCTCGGCGAAAGCGCTCAAGATCTGCAGGCCTCGCATTCGTCATGAACTTCAAGGCAACTTGACGACGTAGGGTCCTTTGTTCCGCAAGATAAACAACCCCGGCACCACCGGACCCCAGGCATTCAAGGAGTGTATATCCCTCAGGAACGGGGACGGGCGGCTCGGCTCCCGACACATTGCGGGCAAGAAGGTCCTGCGCAATGGCCTTTTCGACCAGAACTCGATCACCGGCGGTAGAACCATCCGAGGTCATGATCATGCATCCAATAGGTTTGAAGCGAACGCAACTGACATCTCAAAAAAGACATCCACTCGACGTGCCGACGAGCCCAACTCCAAAAGACCGGCACCCGGAACAACCACGATTACTATACAGCGCCCCAACCCGAGAACCGCCCCCATCCCTTCTCATATGAGCGGATGTCGCTACAATGGTACCCATGTTCCCAACCACGATCTGGACCACAATTCGACAAGCTGGCCAAGACGATAGCGAGGCGCTCGAACAGTTCGCCGAAAACTACCGCCGACCCGTTCTCCAGTTCATACGCAAAAAGGGGTTTCTCGAACAGGAAGCTCAGGATATTTGCCAGGACGTGTTCCTGCGTCTACTCAATGGACGGGTTCTGGCCAAAGCTGATGGAAATCGGGGCCGCTTTCGTAGCCTCCTCCTTGCTGTCACAAGTCACGTCATTCTGGATCGGCTTCGCAAGCGAAAAGAACCACCGCTCGGGGACGAGATTTGCCCGGTGGAAGAGCCCGAGAAGAATGACGAATTCGATCGGACGTGGGTTCTTTACCTTGCCGAGCAAGCCATGGCCGAGCTCCGCACCGAGTCGGCCCATTACTACCGGATTCTTGCGGATCACCTGGAGGGGCACAAGCAGGACCGGAATAAGCTCTGGATCGCGCGAAGCAAACTCAGCGCCCTCATCCGTGCTGCGATCGCCAAAACCTGCTCGTCCCATCGGGAATTCGAAGAAGAAGTCGCCTACCTTTCCCGTTATCTCCGGCCCGGGCTCCAGGATGACCTGACAGGTCATACAAACTAGACACGCTCATACAAATGACAATCTAGTGGGCTCATTCTCCCTTCTGGTGTATAATCGCCCCCCTCGCTTTCAGGCGACATTTACTCTTGATGGGGTAAAGGAAATCAAGTGCGGTGTGCAGGCTTCTCAAAGCTTTAAAGGGGATTCGTCAATGATGCGACTGTTCTCATGCGTCGCCCTGGCAGGATTGGTTTTCTTGACCGGTCAAGCGAGTGCAACAACCCAACCGATTGATCCACCGGCGCCGGCTGGCGGCTTTCCCATCGCCACCAAAACCAACACCATCACTTACACCGACGGTTATCTCGCACTCGTCGAGGTGAACTACCCCGATCCGGGTGAAGCACAACCGGGACCGTGTGGATGGCCGGCGATCGTGCTCGTTCATCAGTTGAGGCAGAACCGCTTCAATCTCCGAACTCTTGCCCGAGACTTTGCAAGAAAGGGTTACTTCTCGATCACCTATGATGTCCGGGGACAGGGTCCATCGATGAACCTCAATGACCCGGATCAATACGGCTTCACCGGCATGGGTCTTCGGGAGAGAATCGATCTTGCCGAAGTCATCGAGAGAACCTCAGACCTCTTTCCCATCTCGATGGACCCATCGAGGCTGGCGGTCGAAGGCCGTTCCCAGGGCGGAATTCATGCCTGGGTAGCCGCCGCTCATTCCGGCAAGTTCTTTCCTCCGAACCCGTGGCGCAACACACGATTTCCAACGATCTCGTGCATCGTGACTTCTGCTTTCCCCCCTGACCTCGCCGAACTCTGCTTTCCCAGGGGAAAAACAATCAATACCCGGGTTCTCAAGAACTTGTTTTTCGATCATCCGAGCCTCGTGATCGATCCCATGACGCGAGCCATTGTTGAAGAAGCATGCTACGCGGAGGATTTCTCCGCGATTCATGCAGCAGCAAGTGCCCCCGGAATCGACCTTCCGACTCTCTTGCGCCAGACCTCCGTTCCCATGCTGGCCAGAATGGGCTACGACGATCAGTGGGGTCCACCCGACTCCGCACTCCGCATTTTTTCGACCCTGCAAAGTGATACACCCGTACGGCTTCTCCTCGATTCAGGGGGACACGGAGTTCCGAGCAACGAACAGCACACGGGTCAGTTTCGTCGGATTCGCTATCAGTGGTTCGATCGATTCCTGAAGGGAATCGAGAACGGAGTCGAAAACGAAAAACCGATGCGGCTGGGTATCGTCCCCGAACAGCCCCACGTCTACAGGAACCAGAGATCACTCTGGGATTTCCATGAACAGGACCTTACCACCGGCGACGATTTCATCCGGGGGACCTTCTACTTGCGCGCGGGTGGACTCCTTTCCACGGAAGCTCCGGTAACCGGGGAAACTCATCGTCAAATCATCCAGACGAATGTCTCTGGACTCACGATGAACACTTTCTCTCAAAGGCTCCCTCACCCAGCCCAGCTCATGGAGGCGATTCCCCTTTCCACCTGCACCTATGACAGCGAACCTTTCGTTGCCGATCGACACATTGTGGGGCTTGCGAAGGTCGATGTTTCCATTGACTGTCAACAGACCGCGTTCCAGCTTCATTGCGCTCTTCTGGACGTGAGTCCTGACGGAGATGAGCGATATATCAGCGGAGGCCAAATCACGGAGCGAGACTCAACTCCGGGGGAGCGGAGAGTATCCGTTGATATTTCTCTTCACTCCCAGATCATTCGCAAGGGCCATCGAGTCCGACTTCAGATCGAAAACCTTGTTTGGCACCGCCCTCCGATGGAAGAGCCCCTCATTCGGTTTGCTCCGATATTCGAGGAGTTTGAGGTGTCAATCCTGAGCACACCTTCCCATGCGCCGTCCCTCGAAGTGGGCTTCCTGCCCACCTCAACCCCCACCCTGGTCAGCTCCGACCCACTCGGCGCGATTTCCGAACGGTCGGGTTACGACTTTGCCATCCACAGCGACTCGAGCAAGGAAGGCTGGAGAGTCGCCCTCTTGATCAGCATGTCGGGACGATCTCCAGGGTCGCAAACCAATTCGGGCTACCAGATTCCGATCAACGTTGACACCCTGACGCGGCGGGCATTGAAGATCGCCCCGGGCGCACCCTTCCAGGATTTCATCGGCGTCCTGGACGCCAACGGATCAGCATTTCCTTCCCTGATCTTGGCCGCCCCGATTGTACCTCGGGCCATGGATTTCGACCTGGCAGCAGTCATCTACCAACAAGGCCAACTTGAGGTTACGAACGCGATCCGCCTTCTCTATCGCTAAATGAACGTCGGGGCGGAGTTGAGTTCGCCCCCGCTTGCAGGAACAAAGCCCTCACTGAAAAGTGGGGGCTTTCATTTTTGGGTCTTCTTCTCAAGAATATGTGAGACACGGAACCAATGACCTCGAATAGAGGTCATTGGCCACGGAATATCATCCATCACGAATGAGGTTTCTCTCCATGAATGTTCTTGGAATCATCGGTACCGAAAAAGGAGCCTTCCTGATTCGCTCCGACGAATCGCGACAAGCCTGGACCATCGATGGTCCTGTTCTGAAGGGCTGGAAGGTCACCGCGGCAGCAAGAGACGACGAGGGCACCTTCTTCCTCGGAACCGCGAGCCAGATTTATGGCGCTACCATTCAAACAAGCAAAGATCTAACCGAATGGACCCAGGTAGAATGCGGACCTGCGTATCCGGAAGAAGCGGATCGCAAGCTGAAGCAAATCTGGAAGATCCTCCCCGGCAACAACACCTACTGGGCCGGTGTCGATGATGCTGGTCTCTTTCGAAGCGACGATAAAGGTGCCCATTGGGCTCCTGTCACCGGGTTAAACGACCATGCAACCAGAGCATCCTGGTTTCCCGGGGCTGGAGGGCTATGCGCTCATTCCATCCTGATTGACCCCACCAACCCGAACCGCATGTGGTGCGGCATTTCGGCGGTCGGTGTTTTTCGTTCCGAAGATGGAGGCTCGACCTGGACTCCCAAGAATGAAGGAGTTCCCGTCATCATCGAAGATAAAGAGCACAAAGATATCGGCCGCTGCGTCCACACCATCGTGCTCGATCCCACCGACCCGAACACCGTGTACCGGCAAGATCACCTCGGGATGTTCGTATCCACGGATGCCGGAGACAGCTGGAAACGAACGGAAAACGGACTCCCGAAGCGAGCCTTCGGCTTTCCTCTCGTGATCGATCCGGAAACAAAGGCACTCTTCGCTTTCCCGCTGGAAGCAGACGAATTTCGACTCCCGGTCGAGGGCAAGTTCACGGTTTATCGCAGCCGAACCGGGGGCGACTCCTGGGAGCCTCTGACCAAAGGGCTTCCTCAGGAGAATGCGTACATGGGGGTTCTACGGACGGCCATGGCGGTGGATACACTATCACCCTGCGGGGTCTACGTGGGGTCGACCTCGGGTACCGTTCATGTTTCATCCAACCTGGGTGATTCCTGGCAAACCCTGGATTGCGTGCTACCCCGGATCTTGACCTTTGAGACCTTCCTGGAGGACTAGCGTTGGCCGCGGTCACGATTCAACTCCCGAGCCTCCTCGATCCAATCGTTCATGGTGAACGACGAATTCGAGTCGAGGCAACGACCATCCGTCAGGCGCTCGATGCCCTGTTTCAGAGCCACCCTCAACTGAAGGTGCACCTCTTTGACGAATCGGGCTCGTTCAGACAACACGTCCTATGCTTTTACAATGAGACCAACACACGCTGGCTTGAGAGTCTCGATGACCCGGTGAAAGATGGGGATACTCTGACCATTCTTCAGGCGGTGTCTGGCGGGTAGAGCCCACTCCTGATCCCACATGATATTCCGCTCGTGATTCCAACTAGTCGTCGTCACCCGCCTCGTCAGCGTGAGGCCCCATGCGCGGCGTCCCACCGTTGCCGGCATCGTTCCCATCTCCGTAGAGAAGACTCTTGGACACCGGTTCGAGCTTTCCTCCGCGGTAGAGGAAGACATCACCATCTTTGTTGACCTTGTAGACGTCGCCGTCCAGAACGTAGAAACGCTCACGCTCGTCCTTGTTCATGGGACGACCGCCGATTCGACCGAATACCGCCATTTGGTTTCCGGACTCGTCGACCGCGCGATCTCGATCAAGGCCCTTCGAGATGGCAATGAGCGGAGAGGAAGACTTCATGGAAGAGATGAGCTTCGGTTTCGGCTCCGGAGAGAAACCATAGGGACTCCGGGGGCCATCACCCGCGGTAACAAGCTGAACAACATGGAATCCATTGACCCCGTCGGCCAGGTAGGCATAAAGACTGTCATAGGTCATTGCCACCTTGACCTGCCTCAGATCCCCGATTTTCCCTTCCGCGGTGAACTTCGTCACGATGCTCGGATTCTCCGGGTTTTGCACATCCAAGATGACAAGACCCTCTGACCCTCCCGCGACATAGGCGTATTCACGCGCGATGTAAACATCGTTGGCCTCGGCCAAACTGACCCGCGAACCAGCAATGGCCCGCATCTTCTCCGGCCATGTCACATCCAGGACCACCATTCCCGCCTCATCGGTCACGAAGGCATAGCGGAACATGACCTTGATCGAAGTTGGGTTCGTGACCGAAGGAGATCCGATCTCGGCGATCACCTTTGGCTCCAGGGGATCGTCAATATCGACAGCTACAATTCCCCGGTCACAGCAAACGTAAACCGTGCTGCCCGCAACCGTGAGGTTCACAGCACCGTTCAAGATTCCATCCGGGTTGAAGGTTGCCGCCCGGGATAGGAAATTGTCTCTTGGCTCCCAGTTGCTCAGGGTATCGATATCGATGACGATGAGCCCTTCGAACTTATCCGAGACATAAACGTATCGATAAAGCTCATGCATGTTTTGAGCCTTACCTTTGTAGTAGTAGGGAGTCTCTTTGTTCTCCGGACGGAACTCACGCCCCATGTTGATGTGGTTGTTCGTGGGCAACGAAATCGCCGTGGCAAACTCCGTCGCGACGTGAGTCTGATGCCCAAGAGGTGAGAACGGCTGGGTCACCATCTTCTCGGAGAAGTCTTTGTTGGCCACATTCGCCACGTCGAAGGCTCTGAAGCCTCCCTTTCCAAGGGCCGCGAACAGGTATTCACCTCGCAGCTGCAGACTTCGCACTCCTGATCCAAGATTCGTCTGCTTCACCGCAAGCTCTCGATCTCGATCCATGTGAGCCTTGAAGTGATCCGGGAAGGCAAGTCGTTGCAAGTTCGACCCGATGAGAGCTTGAGGCTCTTCCCATTCGGTCACCCGAATTGCCTGGAAGCCGTTTTCGCGCCCCACGTAGGCATGGTAGCCCATGAAGTTCACGTAGTTTGCTCCGAGCAAGAACACCTGGGAAAGCCAGGCATTGTTGTCGTCTTCACTTGACACGTGACAATCGGTGCAACCTCGGGTCTCGGTCTTGCGAACCGGATGTACAAAGTGAGTGTTGAAACACGGGCTCGACATGCCGTTTCCGGCGATGGTCGGGATCTGCGGATAGAGAATCCGACGCTGGGCATCTTCCGAGGAAATCAACACGGCAGATGACGATCGAACGGTCGAGATCCGGTTCCCCTTGACGTTGGGAGCGATCCCCAGCAAGAACGCATCGTCCCGGGCAACCTGCGGATTGTAGCTCGCATAGTTTCGAAGGGTCTTGCCCTCGAAGTGATTGACCGGAGTCTTCCAGTTCGCCTTCTGTGGCAGGTGACAGCCAAAACAGGCGGTGATCCAGGAGGTGTGACACGAGTAGCACTCGACACTATCTTCGCTATGCGCCAGGCAACCCTCGCGGCTCTGGCTCTTCAGCATCTTCGCTTTGAAGGCCCGTTCATTGTATTCGTCGTGACCCTGGGTCACCGTATCTTTGACCTGGCTCACTTCCCACTCAAGCCCTTTGTAGAGCATTGAACGCTGAACAATCTTGTTGTCTTTGCGTTCAAACCTCTTCGTTCCCCAGGGAGTGGTTCCATGCTTCAAGAGATCGAGGGAACCACTTTCATCTCGAGCAACCGTCGTTGGGCTATTACTGAAGCCTTTCGAACCTGGCCCCGAGGTCTTGAGAGAAGCGTATCGCTCGGCGGTCCCGTGACAATCCTGGCATTTGATCTCCACGGCGGCCTGGTATTCCGCGTAAACCATTCCGTTGCCATGAACATCTTGTTCGAAATGGCAATCCACACAATGCATGCCGAGCTCGGCGTGGATGTCCTTCAGGTGAACAGGTTTTCCAGGCTTGGGAGCGAATGCTGACAGGACCTCATTCCAGTGCTTGGCCTCTTCACCAGGCGTATTCGCCTTGCTGAGGTCCATTTCCATCCCGAGCTCGGGGATCACTCCCTCAAACTTCTTGGGATCATCGTAGTCAACGATGTTTCCATCTGAATCGAGAAGGTTGCCCTTGCGGTCCGTCTTGAAAACGGCTCGGAAGACCCATCCATGCCCATGATAGTCAGAGAACTGGGTGTGCTTCAGGCTCGGATTGATGCTGGACACATCCTTGAGGAAATCGAGATCTCCCCAGTTTCCGAGGACGGCGGCCCCTTCCGGGTTCGCCATGATGCCTTCGTACCATTCCCTGTGAGTCACCGGATATTTTTGCTCTTCGGGCCAAAGCTGTTCCCCGTCCGTTTCATAGGTCCACATGTGGTACCCGAAGAAAGGATTCACAAATGAATTCGGCTGATGCATGTGACAGGTCATGCACTGGCTAGAGGGAATGGCCTTGGTGAACTTGTGCATGAGAGGGTGCCCCGACTCACGCTCGATCATCGTCGGGTCAACCGAATGCTGATATTCGTCTTTGTCACCGAAGAGACCGCCCGCCACGTTGCCCTCCCCCATGTTGCCATACTTGGCATAGGGTCCGGAGTGGACGGGATCGCGATCATTCGCGTAGACCATATGGCAGGCCGTGCAACCACTCGAGCGATAATCCCCGGGCTGCTCGTTCGTTCCAAGGAACGAAAGATGAGGATCATTCAGTCGAGTCTTATGGAGGTTCAGCACCGGCAAATCGACCCGATTCAGGGTTCCCAGGCCACGATCCGAGTTTCGGTTGTTCGGCTTTCCAGCATCTTCCAGCTTGTCAGGAAGTCCGATCACGGGAACAGGAAGACCGTTGAAACCAAGAGCCGCTCCGCCGAGCCGGCTCCCCTGCTCAAAGGTACGGAAGATGTTGGCCGTCTGAGTTACTTCCCAGTTCGGAATCGGAACTCCAAACTTCGCGTAACTGTGCGTCTCGACCTCTTCGTCCGTGGGCCAGCGCCACTTCCCCGTATCCTTGTCTTTGATCAGGGAGTTGACGATCTGAGGAACACCCTCCGCACTGTAGGATTCGGAAAAGATGCTTCTCTTCGTCGAGACAATTCCGTTGGCATAGGCCGCAACCCCGAAGAAATGGGTGGCCGTGGTCATGATCGATTTCTTGACGTTCAACACTTCTTTGGGATGGCAACCACCGCAAGTCATGTTGGCAACCCGAAGATCACCCGGGTTGATGAAGCGTACCCAGTCGATGTTTTCCTTCAGAAGGTGCGTGTAAGATTGCTTCGGATTCGCCCCACCCTCCGGCCACCACTCGGGGTGATCCGGCTTGGGATGAGCTTCGTCCTTGTCGAAAATCCGACCATTCCCGCCATGACACTCCACACACGAGATCGGCATGGCCGTATCCTCGCCGTGAGGGTCATGGACCCCGGAGTGACAGCCCATGCAACTCGCATTGTCCCGGGCGATCGCTTCGTCATCCCGATGCTCTGCGAGCGAGCGGACGGTCTGTCCCCAGATGCTCTTGCCCTCGGGCTGGCTATATGGAGTCCAGCTACGGCGCTCGGCGCACGAGGAGAGGAGTAGAAGCATGCCTGCAACGCCAATGGCTGCAGGGGCAAGAATCCACCGAAGGGAATTCCACTTGAGATTTCGCATGGTCAACCGCATCCCTGAAATTACCAGGTCAGGATCGTGTTGAAGAACGTCGAGTATAGGGTTTCGGAGGACTGGTAAAGTCGCTCGAAACCATCACCCACGAAGAGAGCAGAAGCTCCCCAATTGAAGACGATGTTGTTGGTCAGAAGAGGTCGGTAGGTGAGGCTAAAGAACGCTTCGACACCGATCTCTTTTTCGATCTCCGGAAGCTCTTGATAGATTTCCAGAGACGAATCTTCGTCAAACCGCAAATAGCTCCCGCCGAACTGGCCTCTCAACGTTGGACTGAATTCCACGTCGATGGCGCCACCAATCAGAAGCAATCCCGGGTTCACGAAGTTTGACTGTCCTTCGAACTTGCTGGTCCGCAAATTGGGAAGCGGGCTCAACACGTTCGTCAGGTTCACACCGCCAAGGCCAATGGCCTGATTATTGAAGAATGAGAACTCGCCACCGGCGAAGTTCGGGGCATCCATGATCGCGTCAAAACCTTCGGCTTTACCGTCTCGCGCATCGTTGTCGCCCGAGGCATATTCACCGAAGATCCGGAAACGAAGATAGTCAACGTCCATCGAGATCTCAGCCGCCGCAAATTGAGCATCAATGCTCGTTCGGCGCCCGGCGATCGGGTTCTTGGTGTCCGTTCCGTAGACTTGATAGAGAGCATGGGTGACGTTGAAACGACCAAAGTGACCCTCTCCCGCCCATCCAAGATAATACGCCTCAACGTCGTGCTCATCGGCAGAACCGATGGGAGCCGGCGCAACGAGCCGACCGTTATCGTCGAAGTACGTGTCCCGGTGATCATCGTTGTAGTGAAACGAGACCTGAGCCGTGTATCCCTTGACGAGAAAGTCCTGTCGGTAGACGTTGGCAATCCACACCTGCTGCTCTCGGTTCTCGAAGTCGTTGAGCAGTGAATTCGTGTCTTTATCCAGCATGTCGAAGTAAACGAGGTTGTACTGCCACTTGTTCTCGTCAGCGTTTCCAAGAAGTCGAACGCCCAGGTTGACGTCGTCAAAGATGAAACCACGAAAGTCAGAACGGAAGGCCAAAATACCTACTTCCGAAGTGACAAAGTCGTATCGATCGTTCCAATCAAACAGGTGGTACTCAAAGAGAGCCTCCTGGAGCGTGGTGTGTGAATCTCGTCGAGTTCGTCCCTCGGCGATGTTGATTCTCGCCGCCCCAACTTCCCGAACGCGCAAATAGTTGTAGTTGATGACAGGAACGATGCGAAGTCGCCACTGAACAGGCTTGAACGCCCTTTGGCCCTTGAAGAGGTCAAAGCTGATCGCAAGATCATTGTTAAAGAAGCGCTGTTTGCCCTTGCCGAAGAAGTCCTCACGAAATCCACTCGGTCCGGTGAGGCCGGTCGGGGTCGGGAGCTTCCTGAACTGCAAAATGGTGCGATCGCTGACGATGACGTCGAGGAAAATATCCTCGGTTCCAAAAATCGGAAAATCACCCTTCAGGATGTTTTGCCGGTACGGATTCAGAGGATGAGCTTTTTCGTTGACCTCGAAGTACGGAGGGGGTTCAACACCTTGAACAGGGTTGCCGGGGGCATACCACCGGGACCACAGCGGCTCAAAGTGTCTCGGTTCCGCATCCGCGGGTCGACCGTTGTCTTTTCCTTCCCACTCTTTGTCGCCGCCTACATCACTGGATGACGAAGAAGAATAGGTTGAGACAGGTCCAAAACGGAGACTGGAGGCTCCGACCACATCGGATGGAGCTCGAGCAACCACACCGTCTTGCCCCCCGAGCGGGCCAAATGGAGTTGCTGATCCCCAAGAAGCAATGAGGTGAACCGCGACCAAAAGTAATAGCGACCGCTTCGCCATTCCTCCTCCTACACCTGAATGACCACTCTGAATTCAAGGAATGGAAAGTCTTGCGTGGCAAGAAGAAACTGCTGGGAGGCCCCTACTTAACTGGACAAATCGAGCCTTCGCTCCCATTCTCACCATGCCTTATTGCAGAGCCGGATTAGAGCCTTTACGCAGGCTAAAATCTACCTGTTTTCAGACAAAATTCGTCGTCGAACTCTCGCGCCGGAAGAGACCCGCCTTTGCACACAGCCACAAGTCCCGAAGGCACTTGGTGGTAGCGCAAAACGGGTGCAGAAAAAACGGGACGCAAGAACATGCTCTTCCCCGTGCTGCGCCACCCTTCATCGAGCGGGAATGATCGGCAGAACGAAACGGCCGTCTTCGCCCGGCGAAAACGAAAGAACATCGGCAACAGAGTCCAGGTTTAACGGACCGTAAACGTGAGGGAACAGAGCCTCGCCACCCTCTAGATTTTCGAAACGAATCTCCGGTTTGACTCTGCCAGGATCGATGCAAAGGAGAACGAGTCCCTCCCGATTCAGGAAGCGTTCGTTGGCGACGCGGACGACTTGAGCCGAGGTGGAGCAATGAATAAACCCCTCGTCTTCCAGGGTATCTCCCCGGTACGCTCCCTCATGCTTGGCTTCTTCCCAGGCGATTCGTTCCGTGATGTGAAGAATCAAGGGAGGAAGGCTTGGTTGGGTTGGCAAAGTTCATCCTCGCAGTATAATCAGAATCGAAAAGAGGCAATTTCCCGGTTCCATCCCAAATCGATCGAGCGGAGTCCATGGCGAAAATCGACGACATCGTTGCTAGCCTGGCAGAGCAGTATACTCTTGCAGCCAAGTGCATTCTCTTCGTGTCTCTCGTCCAGCATTACACCGAGTTGATCCGGAGCGCAAAAGATTGTCCGGGGGGGAATCCCGAGCTCGACGCGAATCGAAATCGTCTACAGGCCCGCTTGGCCAAATTTCCCGATAACAACGTCACCAAGGACCGCCTTCATCCTTGGATCGAGCAAAATGCAATCTCAAGCCAGCCGTCCGAGGGCCTCAACCGGTTCCTGGAGAGCCTGGGCTCTCACTACCAACCGACTCATTCCTCTCTTTTTCCCTATCGAGCCGACCTGGGTCGCACCCGGCTTTTCCTCGGACTCCCTTCTCCGTTCTCCCTCTACAACCTCACGGTCGGTAGTTTTCACGAACTTTCCTATGAATTCGCGAGACGGGTCATCCTGACGACCTACGGGGAAAAAGGAGATCCCGAACATGACCAGGCAGCGGGTTCGGCCGACGAACCGGCTCTTGACATCACACCAGCGACCATCACTGAAAACAACTGGGGTGATGTGGCGGCCCGCATTGCGGCGCTCCCGGCGATTTCTCTGGAAAAGATCGTTCTTGGGATCAACGAAGAGTATCAGACCTCAAAGTCGATCGAGGTTCGCCGCGCCGAAGCTCAGTCGTCATCCGATTGACGATCTTGCGAACTCGACGACTGGCATGGCCCGGAAGAAAAACAGCGGGAAGGGAGGCCAGGATGATTCCCAAACCGGAATCGAGCCCTCGCCCTACGGGAAGGCCAACCCGCGTCCTTGCTCCGCGATAGTATCGCTCGGTAAAAGACAGCATCAAAAGCGCCGACGCTCGGGAAAGACTCCAGAACCGAAACGGCAGCGCACCGAACATCCGGCCATAGGACGGGGCCAGACTGAGCCCCCTATCCAGAAGCTCCGTCCGAACCGAGAGGATCGCCGCCGATCGATCCGAAAGACCGACCTCCTTCTTCCCGACCTCCGCTGCAAGAGCCGGGTGGTAAGCAACTCCTCGCTCCAGATCCTTTTCGATATCCCGGGTGATGTTCGCCAGCTGGATCAGCTCCCCGGATAGAAGAGCGTTCTCCTCCAGTTCCCGGGTGATCGAGGCGTGCCCGCTCACCGCAAGGGTCAGGAGCCGTGCGGCAAAGACAATCGGTAAGCCAAGAACGCCTCGACAGTAATCCGTGAGTTGATCGCCATCCAGCAAGGCCCCGCCCTGCTCCTCGAACAAGGTTGACGATCTCATCATCCCCTCCGCCATCCCGGTCACAAGATCCCGAATCACCTCTCTCGCCCCCTCGTCAAGCGAACGAAAAACCTCATCCACCATCCGATGCTGGTTCACCAGCAAGACGTGGGTCCGTTCCCGTTCGTCGCGAGCAAGAAAGGGATCAAGCTCTGGAAGAGGCGAGAACTCAACTTTGCCGGGTTCAAAGCGATGGCGCATGGCAGTCATGCAGTCCCGCCGCTTTTTCGGATCGACAAGCAAATCCTCATAGGTGTCGAGAATCCGACAATAAAGGTAGGCGACGGCAGTTGCTCGGGCCATCGATGCCGGCAGAAGCACGATGCATGCAGAAAACGTGCGCGCCGCGTGAGGGAGAATCCGCCACACAAAGCGTTCCGGATCATCCACCTCAAGGAGACGGTTCACATCCGGCGACCTTCTGTTCACGACAAGATCTCGGGCTAACAACGCGGGTCGGCGGAGAAAAAAGGGAGTCTTCACGGGGGAGATGGCCAAACCCTTCCGGGCGCAGGCCTTCCTTTCACGCTCGGGAAAAGCACAATAGACGAGTCAGCAATTTCGGGAGGGAAACATGCTGGTCATGAAATTCGGCGGTACATCCGTCGCTGATTCTACGCGCCTACGCCGGGCCGCAGAACTCGCCACTCGGCAGAAAAAATCGCAGCCCGTTGCCGTCGTCACCTCGGCTCTCGCCAAGGTTACGGATTCCCTCCTCGAAATGGCACAGCTGGCCCGGGCCCGCAAGACAGAAGAAGTCGAGAAGATCCTATCAGAGCTTCGGTTAAGACATTTAAAGACGGCCGAAGAACTCACCCCCGAAGGACCGAAGCGAGAGTCCCTGACAGCAACCGTCCGCGAACTCCTTCTTGAACTGGATCAACTCCTCCACGGAGCTCGTCTCCTCCAGGAGCTCTCTCCAAAAACAAGCGACCTCATCGTTTCGTTTGGCGAGAGACTGGCGGTTCATCTCCTCGCCGCCGCGATCGACGCGGTCGACAACCATGGAATCCCGGTGGATAGCCGTGAAATCGTCCAGACCAACGACCGGTTCGGAAACGCCGAAGTTGATCTGGAAAAAAGCGGGATTCTGAGCCGAGACAAACTGACTCCTTTGCTAGCCACCGGCATTCCGGTCATCACCGGTTTCCTGGGGTCCAGCGCGGACGGTGAGACAACGACCCTTGGACGGGGAGGAAGCGACTATACCGCGTCTCTCATCGGTTCCTTTCTCTCCGCTCATGAGATCTGGATCTGGACCGATGTTGACGGTGTGATGACCGCCGACCCGCGCGTCGTGCCCGAGGCCCGAGTCCTCAATTCCATCTCCTACCGAGAAGCTGCGGAGATGGCCTACTTCGGCTCGAAAGTTCTGCATCCCCGGACGATGACCCCGGCTGTCCGCGAGTCCATTCCGATTCGCATTCGAAACACGATGAACCCGGATCATCCGGGAACGGTGATCACCGAGCTTGGCGACGAACAGTGGGCCGGCGTCAAATCCGTGACTTCGATTCCCGATCTCGCGCTAGTAACCGTCGAAGGAAGTGGAATGATCGGAGTTCCGGGTGTGGCAAGCCGGGTCTTCACCGCCACTTCCCGCTCCGGTGTCAATGTATTCATGATTTCCCAGGCGAGCTCGGAACACAACATCAGTTTCCTCGTGCATCAATCCGACGGGAAACGAACCGTGGCTGAACTTGAGCGCGAGTTCCAGCTCGAATTGCATCAAGGGGTCCTCGACCGCATCGATGTGGAAGCACCGGTAGGAATCATGGCGATCATCGGGGCTGGAATGAGAGGAGTCCCCGGGATCAGTCGCAAGCTCTTCACTGCTCTTGGACAGGCCCGCATCAACGTCCTCGCCATCGCCCAGGGGTCCTCCGAGCTGAATCTTTCCACCGTCGTCCGGAAGGAGGATCTCTCCCGGGCAGTCGGCGCAACCCATACTCGCTTCGGGCTCACCCGGGACACGCACGTTTTCCTTCTGGGAAAAGGAATGATCGGTCGCACTCTGATCACACAGATCCAGAACGCTCGGGAGCGGATGACCACGGAGCACGATCACTCGGTCAAACTCGTGGGAGTTTGCGGGCGTGAGCGACTTGCCTTCGATCCCCACGGTCTGGATCCGTCGATTCTCCAGGCCATCGCCGACGGACAGGATCTTCCCGAGGGGAGCGAAGCCCGACCGTCCGATCAAGAGCTCGTGGCCCGCCTGGCCAGCACCCGTAGGCTTGATGTCGTGCTGGTTGACGTCACCGATGCAGAAACCGCCGAACTTCACCTTGATGCTCTACGACACGGATTTCACGTGGTGACCGCCAACAAGAAAGCGGTCGCCGGACCCCAGGCACTCTACGAGAAAATTCGCGAGCAGGCCAAAAAGCAGGGCGTGAATTATCACTTCGAGGCAACATTCGGCGCCGGGCTACCGGTTCTCTTCACCCTCCAGGATCTCATCGCCACCCATGATCGAATCGACGAGATCCTGGGTTGTTTCTCGGGAACGCTTGGCTTTCTTTGCAGCAACCTGATGCAGGGGCGTCCGTTTTCCGAGATCGTTCTCGAAGCAAAGAGAAGGGGCTATACAGAGCCTGACCCCCGAGATGATTTGAGTGGAATGGATGTAGCGAGAAAAGCCCTCATCGTGGCTCGGGAACTCGGGGCAAAGCTCGAACTGAAAGACATCGCACTTCAGGGACTGGTTCCAGCAGAGTTTCTCGAGGGCAGCGTTGAATCGTTCCTCTCCGAGCTGCCCCGACTTGACGAACCTTTCAGCGCTCAGGTTCGACAGGCTCTGGAGGCAGGGAAGGTCCTGCGATACGTGGCCCGCATCTGGTCGTCCGGGGCCGAGGTGGGGCTCCGAGCCGTCGAGCCGTCATCCGCTCTTGGCCAGCTCGACGGACCGGACAATATTCTTATCTATCGCACCGACCGCTACTCTCAAAACCCACTGGTGATTCGAGGCCCTGGAGCCGGCGCCGAGGTGACCGCTGCCGGTGTCTTTGGAGACATCTTGAAAGTCGCTCGTTCAGGGTGATCGATTTGGATCGAAAAAAAAGGCGAAGGCCCAGAAGCCCTCGCCTTTTCTCATTCATCCGGAATCAACCTGATTCTAGTAGCGATAGTATTCCGGCTTATAAGGTCCTTCCGGCTTCACACCAATGTAGTCAGCCTGCTCATTGCTCAAGGTGGTGAGCCTCACTCCAAGCTTCTTCAGATGGAGCCTTGCTACCTTCTCATCGAGAATCTTCGGGAGGGTGTAGACCTTCTTTTCGTAAGCATCCGGGTTCTTGAAGATCTCGATCTGCGCCATGACTTGATTGGTGAAACTATTGCTCATCACAAAGCTCGGATGACCGGTGGCGCAACCCAGGTTCAGGAGCCGGCCTTCGGCAAGAAGGATGATTCCGTGGCCATCCGGGAAGGACCAGAGATCGACCTGAGGCTTGATGTTCATGCACTTGATGCCGTCGATTTTCGCAAGACCTGAGATGTCGATTTCGTTATCGAAGTGGCCGATGTTCCCCACGATGGCGCGATCCTTCATCTTTGCCATGTGGTCAACGAGGATGACATCCTTGTTTCCGGTGGTGGTAATGAAGATGTCCGCCGTGCCGACGACATCATCGAGGGTCTTTACCTCATAGCCTTCCATCGCGGCCTGAAGCGCACAAATGGGATCGATCTCGGTGACGATGACACGAGCGCCTTGTCCGCGAAGAGACTGAGCACATCCCTTGCCCACATCTCCGTAGCCGCAGATGACCGCGACTTTGCCGGCAAGCATGACGTCGGTGGCCCGCATGATTCCGTCGACGAGCGAGTGCCTGCAACCATAGAGATTGTCAAACTTGCTCTTCGTTACGGAGTCGTTGACGTTCATCGCGGGGAAGAGAAGAGTTCCGTCGTTCATCATTTCGTAGAGTCGATGCACTCCGGTGGTCGTTTCTTCGGTAACACCCATGATACTGGTGCCGATCTTCGTCCACTTATCTTTTGATTGAGCCAGGCTCTTTTTCAGCAGATTGAGAATGACGTGATATTCCTCGGGATCGGCGTCGGTCGGATCAGGAACAAGACCTGCCTTCTCGAATTCCGTCCCCTTGTGAACGAGGAGCGTCGCGTCTCCGCCATCATCGAGGAGCATGTTGGGGGCCTGACCGTCGGGCCAGGTCATTGCCCGATCCGTGCACCACCAGTATTCTTCCAGGGACTCGCCCTTCCAGGCAAAGACCGGAACACCCTTGGGATTCTCGACGGTTCCGTCCCGTCCGACGGCGATCGCGGCGGCGGCGTGGTCCTGGGTGGAGAAGATGTTGCACGAGGCCCAACGCACTTCGGCGCCGAGATCAACGAGGGTCTCGATGAGAACCGCCGTCTGAATGGTCATGTGCAATGATCCGGTGATTCGAGCGCCGGCGAGGGGATTCTTCCCCTTGTACTCTTCTCGAGTCGACATGAGGCCGGGCATCTCGTCTTCGGCAAGTTCGATTTCTTTTCGACCCCATTCCGCAAGGGACAGGTCTTTTACCTTGAAGTCGAAAGCTTCGGTACCGGGTTGGGCCGCACCGCCCTGCTTCGTTCCTGTTGACGTTCTGGTGGTCATGGTGACTCCTGTTTAATCTTTGTGACCAAGAAGAGTTCTTGCTCGAACAA
>JAJDCM010000153.1 GCA_029260825.1 Planctomycetota bacterium
TTCCCTCCGAGCCCACCTGGAGTGCCACCAGGTCATAGCCCGGCGTGCCGTGTTCGACTCCTCCAAGGCGGACGATTTCCCCGGTGGGGAGAACGACCTCGAGAGCAAGAACGTGGTTGATCGTCGTTCCATACTTGAAGCAGTGAGGCCCCCCGGCGTTTTCGGCGATGTTCCCTCCGATGGTGCTCACGGTCTGGCTTGAAGGATCCGGGGCAAAATGGAGACCCAGGTGGGCAACAGCTTTGCTCAGATCGGAGTTGACGACGCCGGGTTCGACGGTAGCCCACCGATTGACCCCATCGACTTCGAGGATCCGACACATTCTCGAGAGATGGAGAACAACTCCCCCGTGGGCCGGATTCGCTCCGCCGCTGATGCCGGTTCCCGCTCCTCGAGCAAGGTAGGGGACGTTTTCTTTGCGGCAAAGCTTGACGATTTCGGCAACCTGGCCCGAACTTTGGGGAAACACCACGGCGGAGGGGAGGTTCTTCTCCATCGTGAGGCCGTCGCACTCGTAGACGAGGAGTTGCTCCGGTTCGTGAAGAAGGCTTTCCTCTCCGACGATTTGGGAGAGCTGGGTAAGAAAGGATGTTTCGAGAGTCTTTTGGGCCATGACCGTGCTTCTCGTAAGTTGCGCCAGGTGGATCGATATTGCGTCTTGTTCGACAGATGTTTCCGGGCGATCTGCTTCTCGTCCGGTGTCTCGTGTCGCTTTGAGGCGGCGCAGTATATCAGAAAACTCCCACCCGTATGCTCTCTCCCGAACGGGGAATTCCATCCCTCTGTTTGGCAGTTATTTGTGATGGGAACTGGTTCTCTTGCAATGACTTGACTCGTTTTCTAGACTGGGAACACTCCTCTTTCTCCGGGTGAGCGTCAGCAGAGCGTCCGCCGTGCAACCTATCTATCTCGACAACGCTGCGACCACCCAGGTCGAACCCATGGTTTTTGAAGCCATGCTGCCCTTTCTGTCGGACGAGTTTGGAAATCCGTCCTCCCTTCATCCTCTCGGAGTTCAGGCGAAACGAGCCCTTGATCGGGCCCGTGAGTCGGTGGCACGCACTCTGGGGGCCGAACCGTCCGGAGTCATCTTTACCGCCGGTGGTACGGAGGCGAACAATCTTCTCATCAAGGGAGTTTTGGGGGGAGTTTTGGGGGGAGTCTTGGGCCGGGCCGGCCAAAAGCGTCCCGATCCGGGAAAAGAGCCCCACGTTCTTTCTTCGAAGCTGGAGCACGCTTCGGTTCTTGAGTCGCTCGCCGTCCTTGGCCAGGATTGTCGGGTGGAATGGGTTGCAAATGACGACCTGGGAATGATCGACGAGAAAGAGCTCCTTTCTCGAGTGGGAGAGAGGACCAGATTGGTGACTCTTCTCTGGGGAAACAACGAGATCGGGTCTTTGCAACCCGCGGAGCGACTCGCCCGAGCCATCAAATCGAAGAATCCCCGGACGGTTGTTCACTTCGATGGGGTTCAGTGTGTGGGAAAGGTACCCGTTCGTTTGCGGGGTACCGACATCGATGCTCTCACCATCAGCGGTCACAAGATTCATGGGCCAAAAGGAGTGGGGGCCCTTGTTCTGGGTCGAAGGGTCGAATTGAACCCACTACTCTCGGGAGGCGGCCAGGAGTCGGGTAGACGGTCCGGCACGGAAAATGTTGCGTTTGCGGTGGCTCTCGCCCGAGCCGTCGAGCTCGCCAAGGAGAGGCTTTCCGAGCAGGTCGGCCTCATGGCTCGGCTTCGAGATCGACTTGAGGCGGGGATCAGGAGCAGTGTTTCAGGTGTCCGGTTGAATGGGGATCCAAAAAACCGACTCCCTCATATCTTGTCTCTCTCTTTTGAAGGCGTTGTGGGCGAGGTTCTGCTCCATCATCTGGAAAGAGATGGGGTTTATGTTGCTACCGGTTCGGCGTGTTCTGAGAGGAAATCAGAGCCAAGCCATGTCCTTCGTGAGATAGGATGTGATGACGGTCGTGCTCGCTCCACTCTTCGGTTTTCGCTTTCTCGAAGAACTTCCGAGGAAGATGTGGAACGAGCACTCGATGTAATCCCGCGGGTTGTAGAAGAGGTGAGGCTCGTTGTTGGCGAGCTGTCATAGGAAAATCGATGGAACACGGCACCGGTACGGACTTGCTCGTTGAGAGTGATCAGGATCTGAAGATGAGCAGGATTCTCGTGCGTTATGGCGAGCTTGCCCTTCGCGGGAAGAACCGGGGCGAGTATGAAAAGCTTCTCGCCCTGAACATCAAGCGGATGCTGGCTGATTTCGAGAAGGTCTCGATCACCCGCATGCGAGGTCGATTGATCATCCATTGTTCGGGAGAGGTGAGCGAGGCCATGGACCGGGTGTGCGATGCCTTTGGCGTGCATTCGGTGAGCCCATGTTTCTCGGTCCCGGCGAAGATCGAGGCGATTCGCGCCGAAGCGGTTCGTCTCATGGGGGAGGAGCTGTCCGAACGGTCTTCCGATGGTTCCGGGGTGACGTTCCGGATTCAAACCAGACGGGCCGAAAAGGTCTTTCCCATGAATTCGTCAGAGATCAACCGAGACGTGGGATCGGCGGTGCTGGATGTCTATCCGGGTCTCAAGGTCAAACTCAAGAATCCCGAGATCATGGTGGAGGTCGAGGTGAGGACGAGCATTGCTCATCTCTACACCAAGCGTCTTCCCGGCCCGCTGGGACTTCCGGTGACCAGCGCGGGAAAGGTTGTCAGTCTACTTTCCGGAGGAATTGACAGCCCGGTTGCCTCGTACCTTGCCATGAAGCGTGGGTGCGAAGTTGTTCTCATCAATTATCACTCCTACCCTTTCATCGGGGAGGCGAGCAAAGAAAAGGTCATTGCTCTTGCCCGGCGGCTGGTTAAATATCAGCCAAGGATCCGTCTACACATCATTCCGTTTGCCGAGATCCAAAAAGAAGTCAAGCGAACGGCGTTTGAATCCTATCGTACTGTTTTATACCGACGCGCCATGCAGAAGATTGCGGGCCGCATTGCTTCGATCGAAGGGGCCCTGGCTCTCGTGACCGGCGATTGTCTTGGCCAGGTTGCCAGCCAGTCTCTCGAGAATTTGCACTGCATCGGGAGCGCCACCAAGTATCAGGTTCTGCGGCCTTTGGTGAGCTACGACAAGACCGAGGTCATCGATATTGCCCGGCGGATCGGTACATTTGATACTTCCATCTTACCCGAGCCTGATTGTTGCACTGTCTTTCAGCCTCGTCGCCCGGTGATTCGAGGGGTTGTGGCCAAGGCTGAAGAGCTTGAGGCCAACTTTGATCTGGATCGCCTGATCCAGGAGGCGGTGGAGCAAAGAGAGATCGTTCGGCTGGATTGCCAGGGAAGAGAATCCAGGCGAATGGCGGATAAAAGCTAACTCACTTCACTCCTGGGCGTAAGTAACTGCGCCTGTCTAAACCGTCTTGCACCGGCTGATTCCCTGAAGTCACCATCTTATGATCAGGAGATGAAAAATGGTTCTTCTCGCCCCTCGTTCGGTATCCGTGGTTCTTGGTCTTTTGTTGTCCGTATTTTTCCTGGCCTCTTCACCGGTGCGAGCCGCTGATATCGCCGAAGCTCGCGCCAAGGTCAAATCGAAAGACTACGAGGCGGCAGTGGAGATCCTGGAGAAAATCATCCAGGATCAGCCCAAGAATCCTGAAGCCTGGAAGCTGTTGGGGATGTCCTATCATGCGATGAAAATGCTTGATGATGCGTTGAATGCCCATCTTCGCGCGACGAAGTTCCCTCAGACCAGGCCCGGCGCGTTTTACAACGTTGCTTGCGTCCATGCGCTTCAAGGAAATAAGAAGAAGGCTTTCCAGTACCTGAGAAAAGCGGGAACGACAGGAGCCATCGATCTTGCCCGGATGGAGAATGATCCTGATCTTGCCCATTTGAAAGACGATCCACAGTTTCGGGACCTCTGTCCCTCGCCCGAGATGTTTGCCGACCCGTTCGTGGAGGACGTGGAGATTATTCACGAGTGGGATGGGGAAGCCCCTCTTTCCCAGTTCGGGTGGATTGCCAGGAACATCGGGGATGTGGACGGGGATGGAATTTTCGACGTGACCACGTCGGCGCCGTCCTTGGCCAATGGGGGGCCGGGCGCCGGTTGTGTTTACGTGTATTCGTCAAAGTCAGGGAAACTCCTCTGGAAGGTAAAGGGGAAGCCGGGAGAGTCCCTGGGGTCGGGGATCGAGGCCGCAGGGGATACCAATGGGGACGGTATTCCCGACGTGATCGCCGGTGCTCCGTCGGCGAGCAAGGCATACGTGTATTCTGGAAAAGATGGAGCGGTTCTTCTGAGTCTTGCGGGAAAGCCGGGGGATTCTTTTGGGCGCAAGGTATCGGATGTGGGAGATGTCAACGGAGATGGCTGTGACGACCTTCTCATCGGCGCTCCAACCGAGAGTACGGTGGCGAAGAATGCCGGGCGTCTTTACGTCTACTCGGGAAAAGATGGAAAACTCTTGTTTGACCTTGCCGGGGAGCGGGCGGGAGACAACTTCGGAAGCTCGGCGGGAGGTGCCAGCACGAAGAAGGAGACGCTCATCGTCGTTGGTGCCCCGAATGCCGGCCCCAAGAAATCTGGGCGGACCTACGTTTATTCCGGAGCGGGAGAGCTCAAGTTTGTCATCGAGGCGGATGCAACCGGAGCTCAACTCGGAGCCATGTTCGTTTCCGTCATCGGGGACATCGATGCTGACGGAACAAAAGATGTTTATGCGTCGGACTTTTCCAACACGGCCAAGGGGAACTCGACCGGTCGAATCTTCATTCACTCGGGAAAAGACGGGAAACAACTGCTCACCCTCACCGGTGAATCTGCCGGCGACGGGTTTGGCATCGGGCCGGCTGACGCTGGCGACGCCAACTCCGATGGACATGACGATATTATCGTCGGCGCGTGGCAACACAACAGTGCTGCTCGCTCCGGAGGAAAGTGCTATCTCTATTCGGGAAAAGACGGGAAGCTCCTGCGTGAATTCACGTGCAAGGTTCCCGGGGATACGTTCGGCTTCGACGCAACGGGGATGGGAGACGTGAACGGAGACGGTCTCATTGATTATTTATTGACCTCGGCATGGAGCGGAGTCAAAGGATCAAGATCGGGCCGTATGTTCATTGTTGCCGGAACGAAGTAGCCAGAAGGCGCCCTCACGTCCCCCATCGGTTCTCATTGCCCATCGGTTTTCATTGAATGGTCACCAGAACACGGTCTGTCAGGCTGCCGATGACCGGACTCCCTCCGCCGGTCATGAAGGAAACGGCGACACAGTGAAGCTGGGTTCCGGGCTGGACATTTCCGGGAATCGAGAAGGTTGGTGTGGAGCCCATCCCGGTGGAGTCGATGGATCCTGAGAGGAGTCCTGGAATCTGTGCGGTGGAGCGTTGTAAAAAGCCGTCACTTGCTAGTCCGGTATTTCGACCATCTCCAAGAGGCAACAAGAAGTTTCCCGGGGTTCCGGAGATCAAGATCCCGAATGTAAACCCACTCTCCCCGGAGGGGAATTCGCTGACGGAAAAGCTTACCTGGCCCCCTGGCGTGAAGCTTCCTACCGGTGTCAGTGTCTGGGGGCGAAAACCTCCGGCAAAGAGTTGTAGGTTTGAAGCGTCAAGGGAAGCCCACCCGGCGATGAAGTTGTGATAGAGCGGGTTGTATCCACCGGTGACGAAGTCAGCAAAACCGGGGTTGTCGCTGACCGGCATCGAGGACGACCAGGTGACCCCTCCATCGCGAGAAAGAGATGACTCTACGGTTCTGGGGTTACCCGTTGACTCCCAGAGAATGGCGGCGTGCCCCAGAAGCCCTGGATGAATCGTGGGCTTTTCCGCACCATTGGCCGAGACCGAAGTGTCTCCGGAGAAAGTCAATCCGCCATCGGTGGACGTCGCGGCGTAGGCCTGATCCGATCCGGTGCGGTCGTCTTCCCAGACGACGATGATGGTGCCCGTCAGTGGATCAATTCCGATGTCTCCTTCATCGGTGTCGTCGACGCCGGACGTGTAGCTACCGACGGTGACGCTTCCGGCAAAGGTTGTTCCGCCGTCGGAGGAGACGTTCGCCACGATCACTTCGCTCCCGCTTCCGCCGGGTTCTTCATTCCACATCACAGCTACGGTGGAGCCGGAGCTTGCGATGTTCAGCGGATCTTGGGAGTCCTCGACGCTGACATTATCTCCCAACGAAACGTCAGTCGGAAGAAACGTGGCTCCTCCATCGGTGCTTTTCTGGTAGTAAACCGAATCTCTTCCGCTTCGGTTGTCATCCCATGCCACATGGACCGTGAGCCCGTCTGCAGCAACGGCGAGAGTATCGACATCTCCCGTGATACCGACGGATGGGACGAGAGCGGCAAGCGAGAAGGTCGCGCCATCGTCATGAGATGCGGTGAGATAGAGATCCTCGTCTGCAACCGCGGTGGAGGATATCACGTAGATGTGGTCACCGCCCGGGTCTGCCGAGTAGGCCACTCTCCAGTCCGTGACCGTGCCCGGTCCGATGTCAAGGGGGATCGGGGTTCCAAAGGTGGCTCCGTTATCGGTTGAGCGGTTGAAGAAGAGCCCCGTATTCGCTTCCCAAATCACGTAGATGTTGCTACCCGAAACAAACACGCTATCGACCTGTGAGGTCTTGGTGAACCCGTCGTTGTCGACTCGCACCCCGGAAGACCAGGAAAGGCCGCGTCCATCCGAGGTCGCCACGAAGACCTGATTCGTTCCGCCACCCTCATTCCAGCAGATGGCGGTAAGATCACCTTGGCTGGAAACGCCGATACCCCGGGCATCGTCTTGAAGGTTGGTATTGATCAGGGTCGAGGGGCGAGCGGTGGCGAAGGAACTGGTTGCGAGGAGCGCAATCGTGATGAATGTCGATGCTGGAATGCGATAGGTCATGTGTTCCTCTTTCTTAGTTTCGTTTTCCGCGGGGACTTCAGTTCTTGGTGCCCTTGGGACTCACCACCAAGATCGACGCAGAAGCTTCTGTCAGGTACTTCTTTGCCAGCTCGGTGAGGGGTTTTGCTTTCATGTTCCGGTAGTGTTCTTCAAAGCTTCTCAGCTCGGTCAGGCTTTCCGGTCGGGACTGGGCCTCGTTCAAGACATTCAGCCAGTAGCCATTGACTCTTTGTGCGTCCCGGATGGAAGCGAGTTCCGGTTCAATCAGGCGATCGACTTCTTCCTGAGTGACTCCGTTTTCGGAAAGGTCTTTAGCCACTTCGAGGCACGCGACCTGGAGGGTTTCCACTTTGTCCGGATCCGACATGGCCTGAATTCCGATGTACCCATTTCCCGGGTAAACAGTGCTTGCGGAGTTCTGAGCTCCAGGTGAGTAGGCGGCTCCCAGCTTCTCTCGAACATGAAGTCTGAGTCGATCGTTGACGACGCTGGAGAGGAACTGGAGGTTTCTTCGTCTCTTGACGTCGATTCCGTCGGTGGTCGGGAAGAGCATGAAAACCAGGGTTTTGGGGACTTGCGTGTCAATTTCGTAGGTGGAGTGGAAGCCTTTCTTCAAAGGAGGTGCCACTCGACGCTTCTCAAAGCGCTCGGGCTTTCCACGTTTGGGGAGCATGCCGAAGGTCGCGGCGCATGACTCGATGACGCTCGCAACGTCGATGTCGCCGATAATCGTTACTTCCATCGGGGAGTCGAGAAGGTGTGGAGTGACCCACTCTTTTACATCGCCGAGCGTGATGGCCATGAGTTTTTCGATCGCCGGGAAGACGAAGCGGGGGTGGCGGGAGTAGAGGTCCGGGAAGAAGTTCCTGATGAGCGGCCCCTGATGCTGGTGGTCAAGGGATTGGAATATTTGAGGGAGAACTTTTTGAACCTGGCGTAGGCCTTCTTCTCGGAGACCTGGATCTTTGATGTATGCGCAGGTCAATTCGCATTGCAGGAGGAAGTCGCTTGGGCTTGTTCCTCCACCGAGGACGAATACGTCTTCGCCCACAGAGAAATTGACCCCGACGAGTTTTCCTGCGGTCAGCCGGCGAAGCTCATCTTCGCTATGAGCCCCAAGTCCTCCCAGGTTGAAGACGTCGTTCCCCACGGCGGTGATCACCTGAGGAGTATCCGATGTGAGCATCCCTTCACCAAAGCGGCAAGTCATCAGGACTTGCTCTTGTTTGAAATCGGTTTTCTTCACATTGAGATAAACACCGTTTTCGAATGCAAGGGTGTGGAAGTCGAGGTCTTCGACGTGATCGCGGGATTGAATCTTCCCCTTCTTTGAAGGATCAGAAGCATAAGCAAAGCCCTGGCTTTCGATCTTCTTGGGGGGAGAGACCTCGGTCTTTTGGCTTTTTTCGAAAGCGGCAAGAAGAACCTCGCCGCCTTTTTCTCCCAGGTCGGCGAAGCCCGATCCTTCGATAGCGATCTTTCCCTTGCTCCAGGATTCGGCTAGAGCCTTGTGGCAGGCCTCGATGGTTAGCTTTTCAACGGCCGGTTTGTAGATGCTTCGGCGTGTCTCGGCGTTGGCAGGAACACTACGATTCTCGGCGGCGTAGAGGATGGATCCCACGTACGAGATGGTTGAACGGGTTGATTCTCGCACAACCGCTTCATCGAGAGAGCGAAGGGCGTCGGCGCGAATTTCGTCGAGTTCTTCCTGTTGGAATCCAAACTTGACGGCTTTTCGTAACTCTTGCTCGCAGGATGATAGTCCCTCCTCCCACGTTTCTGGTTTGGAGACGACGAGGAGCCCGATGCCATCGAAGACATTGAACTGAGTGACCGACGTCAGGGCCGAACCGATGAAGGGGGCTCCCTCTTCTTTGGCCTTTTCCGAGAGGCGCAAGTTGAGCATGGTTTGTGCGTAGGTCAGCGGAAGATCTTCGAGCCACGTTTCCTTGTTTGCCGGTTTGTCTTCCCAGGGGCGAAGCTTGCGAATGTTCACGCGCACGATCGGGATTTCCTTTTCGTGGATGAAGAAATTCAGTTGCTTCATGGAAGGAGTTCCTACAGCCGGCTCCGCGCACAGCTTTTCCGCGGGAACGGAGAGGTCGGCGAACTTCTTCTCGATGAGTTGTTCGGGGTTCAGTGCTTCCAGGTCTCCCGCGACGATCAGAGTCATGTTTTCGGGTCGGTACCATTGCTTGTAAAACTTGCGAATGGAGTCCGCGGTGAATTTGTCTCTGGCTCCCTTGGTGCCGATCGGAAGCCGACTGGCATAGCGAGTTCCGTCATAGAGAGATTCAAGTCCCTTTATCATGACTCGGTACTGGGCCGAGTCGCGCTCTCTCATTTCACCGTCAATGACGCCTTTTTCGGCTTCAACCTCTTCTTCTGAGATGAGGAGCCCATCGGCATAATCCCGAAGGACGGTCAGCCCCTCGAGGATGGAAGTTTCATCGGAGGTCGGAAGGTCGATCATGTAAGTGGTTTCGCCAAAGTTGGTCGTGGCATTGGTGTCGGCGCCAAAGCTCATGCCGTGTTTTTGAAACCACTCGATCAACGTGCCCGCCGGGAAGTTCTTCGAGCCGTTGAAGGCCATGTGCTCAAGGAAGTGAGCCATGCCCTGTTCCGATTCCTCCTCCGCCAGGCTTCCGACGTTGACATGAAGTCGGATGTAACAGCGTTGATCAGGTTCCGGATTCTTGATCCAGGCAAATCGTAGGCCGTTCTCAAGATGACCGAAATGAATCCGGGGATTGACCGGAATGTCGGAGCTTTCGTGCTCCCAGGGGCGGGCTTGGCCGGCCTTGGGCTGAGTGAGTGCGGGAGCGGCAAGGCAGGCGAGTGCAAGTACGCCTGTCAGGATGGAGCTTTTCAGTGCGGTCTTCATGAGGTCCCCGGTTGATGTTTACAAGGAAAATGACCCTTCAAAGTTCCCATTAATGTACCACCAGGAGGCAGTGCCGCAGAGATCGATTTCTGGGCATTGATGACCTCGATGACCGAAGTGAGGAGGGTGAGGGCCGGCGGAAGGGCCTGGCGGAGAGGAGTTTTTGGAAGGACCCATCGTTGGATGGGATCCTCCCCGGCCGTCGTCGCCGGGGAGGTGTTTCAGAAATGTTGAGCTTCAGACCCTACGGTTGCTTGAGATCGACTCCCGAATGGTCTCAGTTGACTTCAATGACCACGGTATTGCCGACGGCAAAGCCGGTCGAGCTGATGGCCCCGTTGCTGCGAAGGACCCCTTGCATGGTTATTGTTACTGGATTCAAGAGTCCGGAGGCCTTCGTCAGGACAAACGGAACCTGGGGAGGTGCCGGAATCTGCGGTACGGAGCCGCAGGCTGCGGAGGGAAGGCTCGGCGAACGGAGGCAGCGGAAGGGCTGGGGAGATCCACCCCCGATAGGGATGGGAAGCGCCATGAATCCGAGAAAGCTTCCGGCTCCATTGAACTGAGTTGGATTGGTCGCCGGGGGGCCGATCCAGGCATAGAGAAAGTAGTTTGCCGGTGATGGGCCCGGGATCGTGGCGTTGAACTGAACCTGGATCGGACTGGCGATGGGAACGAATACGCGATGAAACTCGTCGCCTGCGCTCCCGTTGATGAAGAGGACGTCTTCACCTGCGTTGCCTTTGATGTGGCTCCCGCGACGCCACTGCAATCCTGGGTCGGAAGAAACAAATTGAACTTCCGTGTCGGGGGAGTGTAGGACGGCCATCCCTTCTTCATCGACGAGGGGCATGAAGCGGAAGATCGGGTCTACTTCTGCCAGGAACAACATCTGCTGTGCGATCATGTCCAGGATTTCGGGAATCATCTGAGTGGGCGCCGTCGGGAGCAAGATCGGGATCATCCCGAAGTCACCGAAGATGTTGAGTCCTACCTGACCCCCTCCCGTGGGTGCCCCGGTGAGATCAAAGAATCCGGCCTCCGTGTTGCTTTCCTCGAAATCGTCGTTGGCCACCACGACACAAACGGTTGCTCCGTCAATTTCGATACCGCAACAGTTGAGCATCTGCGGATCACAGTATTCCCCGTTGACGAGTGGTCCCCATTCGACAACTCCTGATTCCCCTGGATCGAGATTGATCGTGTTGCCGATCGGGCCCGGTCCGAGTTCGAAGATGTTCCGGACATCGTACGGGGTGCCATCGTTGAGGGTCTCTTTGCTCTGGGGATCGATGAGTGAGACAAAATTGAAGGTCTTTGAGACCGCCGAGCCGGAGTGGTTGGTGACTGTCCATCTTACCGAAAAAGGGACCGCATCGGAGGCCATCACGAGAGGAGTGACCGGCACGATGGAGATGTCGGAGGAGGCGGTAACTTTGAATCGGGTGAAGTCGTCCGGTACCGGGAGCCCTACGCAAGTATCCACGATTGTTACGTCGAAGAACGCCATGTCTCCAGGGGTTACCCCCGGGTCGATGGTAACGGTGAACGGAACGGTCACGGTGGATCCGCCGGGAACGAGCACCGAGCCCATGGTCGGGCTTACGGTGAATCCGGACGGATTTCCGGCATCAGCGGCAATGCTCCAGTCAAAAGTGCAGTCAGACAGGTCGTGATTTCGGATCCAGACGATGCCGCATTGGGGGGGGCCACCGGGAGGTCCGACCGGTCCGGCTCCGCCACCACCTCCACCTCCGCCGCCTCCACCACCACCCGGTCCGCCGCCGCGGCCGCGCCCGCCGCCCGCTCCTTTAGGAGGACAAGCTGCTCCGGCAGGAAGTGGAGGTGTTGGTTTACCGGGAGCACCGTGGAATTTGTTCTCGATGGAGCAACGAGCCTGGCACATTCGATTCAAGTTTGCTGCCGTGGGGTTGGCTTGCCACCGCGCTACCTGTCGATTGTACTTGTCCACCTTCCGCTGGTAGACGCAAGCAACGGCCTCCTCCGGGATGACGAGAAGGAGTGTTGCTAAGCCAAAGGCGATGTAGGCGATTCGGCTGAAGAAGCCGGTCTGTAGCCTTGAAGACAGCCCGTTCTTCGGGGGGCGATTCATCATGACATTCTCCTTGAGGGTACCCAGGTTTGCGGAGGCCCTGAAAAGGTGCCGAGTCGTAGCCCCCGCTATTTTTATCCTGGTTCGAGTCTACTGCTGGATGAGGTCCGTTGTAAAGGACGGATCCGGACCGCCGGGTCGCCGATCCGGGTGCTCTTAACCGGAATTCGATGGTAGGAAACGCGTTGCGACGCGCACCTGATTAGCTTCCCAGGACTTCTCGGCAGGCCCTCAATCCTGACTCGATGGCTCCGTTCATCGTGGCCCGGTGCCTGGAGGTGTGCTCCCCGGCAAAGTGAACCCGGCCTTCGGGACGCTTGGCGATTTCGAGGTAGTTTCGCGCCTGCCCGACTCCTTCAAACGAGTAGCTTCCTCTCATCCAGGGATCTTCGTTCCAGTATTTGATTGCTGCTCCCTCGTAGAATTCGGGCGCGTTGGGCCAAAGAGACGTGGCGACAGAGAGGGCCGTATCCCTTCGTTTTTCCGGGGAAAGACGGCCGAGTCGTTGAGCATCACCTCCGGATGTAAAGCTCATCAGGATTCCACGCTGACCGGGTTGATCGGCGGAAAAGTGATAGATCCGACGAAGCTCTGTGTCCGTGAAGACTCGTTGGCCCAGGCTTCCGGCTTCGTCCCAGATCCGTCGTTTGAATTGCATGGCGATCTTCATGACGTGACCATACATCAAGGTTTGAATGCACTTTGTTTTTTCGGACGAGAACGAAGGTGAGACGTCGAGGTCTCGAAGGATTGTGAAGGGAAGTGCGATGACCAGGTGATCTGCCTTCATGGACGTGAGCCGGCCGCGCTCTTCGAAGAACACTTCGGCTCCCTGTTGGTCGTGAACGATGCGTCGCACTGGGCGGCGATAAAGAATATTATCAGCGAGGCGAAGGGCCATGGATTTGGGGAGCTGGTCATTCCCGCCGAGGATGCGTCCTTCGTTGACCTCTTCGTTGAATCCTCCGCCGTGGTGGTTCTTGATCATCTTCAGGGCGGAAAGTTCGTGAGGCCGTGCCGTGGATTCGGTGGCGTTCGTGTAGTTGTAGAGCGCAATGATATCTTCGGGGGCACCTGATCGGGTCAGAAGTTCGACCACCGAAAGGTTGTCGAGCTTGAGGACTTCCGGGGGAAGACGTTCCGGATTTTTGATGAGCTCGACGATTCTCTTCGTGTACTGCGCCTCCTGGCCGAAAAGATAACCTGGCTTCGTTCCCTGGTAAGGAATGGCAACTGCTTTTTCTTTCAGAGCCTGCATCGAGATCTTGCGTCCTCGAAGGAACAGGGCGTCGTAGAGTTTTGCGGTGATGACCTTGAGATCAAATTCTTTGCAATACCGGTGACCGTAGTCATCCGAGGCATCAATATATTCTGCTCCCATCTCGGCGTACAGACCATCTGCAAAAGGATCTCGATAGGTGCGCACTCGTCCCCCGGATCTTCCTCGCGCTTCGAGCACGGTGACTTCATGGTTGGCCTTGGAGAGCTCGTAGGCTGCTGTCAATCCGGCGAGACCCGCTCCCAGAACCAGAACTCGCCCTCCAGATCGGGGGGCGTTCAGAGAAGAGCCAAGAGCGGCTTTTCCCATCGTGGAGGCAAGCCCTCCCGCGGCAAGGAGTTTTCCGGTGTGATGAAGAAAGCTGCGTCGGTCCAGTTCGTCAGGCTTGTTGTGGACTGAGTTCTGGGGTGTTGAATTCATCGTGCCCTACCTGTTTGTTGATGATCTCTTTCTGTTGGCAGGATTTCGTCGGCAATCCTCGTCACGGGAGTTTCTCGGGTTTGACCGCATTTGACGGCGCCGTCGGTGAGCACGACTTCCTCCAGGGCTGTTTCCGCAAGGACTTGGAGCGCTTCATTCCTGATCGAGTCGGCATCCAGGCCATGATAGCGATATACATCCGTGAGCGCTCCTGACTTGGAGGCTTTCCGCACGGCAAGAGCGATTTGCCTTACTCCCACGATGCTGCCGATGTTGTCAAGGAGGCCGGGCTCTCCGTCGTGGACGGAGACGATCGGGATTCGGGATCCGGCCGCTGTTATCCAATCATGAGGCCCGTTGATCTGAAGAGGATCGGCTGGAGATTTCCGGTGCAAGTAGAGGTCTCCGTTTACCCCGAGTTGCTTGAGGTGAGAGTAGCTGTTTGCCTGTCCCAGGTTTCCAAGAAGAAGGTCGGGTGAGGTGACGATGAAGACGTTGGCGTAGATCCCTTCCTGGAGGAGAAGGTCCGAGGCTGCCACGGCTTCCCGGCCAAGAGGCCCCATGGCGAATAGATGAACCACGTTGTCGCCGGGAACGTAGCCCGAGTAGCCCCGGTAATCGATGAGGGCGTATCCTCCGGCGAGAACATCTTCTCGAATTGTTCCAAGAATCTCCTCGTCGCCGGAGGCCTTCGGTTCGGTGTCGTTTTGCGTTTTGTCAAGAAGAAAGCTCAGCTGGGTTGCTCCCGGTCTGAATCTTTTTTGGAGACGAAGACGCTGGAGAAGCATCTTCTGGGGAACACCTCGAGTAACGCCCCGGACGATCACGGCCGAGCGATTCTTGTTGTCACCTGTGAAGTGCCGTCTTGCTGCATCGCTCAGGATCCAATCCACCTCTGCGGCAAAGAGAGGTTCCCAGATGATCTGGTTGGGGAGTTGTAGATCCGACTTCCAGGAGTGTTGAGCGCCTTCGGCAGAGAGGGTGACACCGGAAGGTGTTCCGATCAGAATGAATGACGATTCCCAATAGGTTGCGTAATAGAGCTGATCGAGGGCGCGTTTGATGAAGAAGTCGTAGATGGTCAAGACCGGGAGGAACGGGAGGCCCGTCAGCTGTCCCATCTTTCCAAAGGCTCCGACAGCTGAGACCGCGTTGGCTTCCGTGATCTCGAAGCGAATGTGGCTGTTGTTTCCCCCTTCGGATGGTGAGAGAGAGGGGCGTTGTTTTTCGATGAGGTCGAAATCGACTTCCAGGTCTCGTGGAGGAGGTGGCCCGAAAATCTTGCCGTTCATGCTGGGGCCGAGGTTCGTTGATGTTCCGACGTCGGGCGCCAGCGTCAGGACAAACGGCGCCACATTTTGCCATCGAGCCTCGACGGATGTGGGTTCTTTGGTCTTGCTTGAATGTGGTTCCGCGAGGCGAGTCAGCTTGCCGATGATCTGTCCGATTACCCATTGAGTCGATACGGCCGGCATCATTCGAAGATCAATCCCGAGGGTGGGGGGAATGCCGTTTGCCTTCTCGATCTTTTTTCTTACCTGCGTTTGATTCTTCTTGATGGATGTTCTGGATCTGGAGAAACCCATTCGAAGTTCATCCCCGCGCGTCTGCAAGAATCTTGCCACGTCCGAGTCGTTCGGGAACATGGCGTAGGGGTCGTCGAGGGAGAGGCCTTCGTTGGTCAGGAGAGACTCGACTTCCGAAAGAGGTGGAAGCGCCGAGTGGTTTCCCGGAGCTCCTGCCATCTCCAGGCCGAAACCCTTCAGGGTGTGAGCGATGATGAGATAAGGGGAGTCTCCGTCATTTCGAGCGGTTGCCAGCGCATCAAGGATGATGGAGAAGTCGTGTCCACCCAGGTCGCGAAGAATCGCCTGGATTCCAGTGGCCGGAAGAGAATCAAGGAGTGAGGCCAGCTTTGGATCAACTCCGAGGAGGTGTTTTCGCGTGATTTCCCCGTCATTCTTGTAGAGCAGCATCTGGAGTTCGAAGTCGTCTAAGCCGCTGGTGAGGACATCCCGGAGGCGATCTCCTCCTTTTGCCTTGAAGAGTTCGAGTCTTTTTCTTCCGTGTCGCAGTTGCAGCACTTTCCAGCCGTTGGCTGCAACCATCGCCTCGATGCGATCCGCGTCGGTGCCGGAGTAGGCTGCGTTGTTTCCGATGCGGATCCCGTCGAGGTTTTGTCGGTTGTAGTCAAGGATCCAGGTCGTCCGGTCGAGTCCTCGTTCCGTCGCTTCCGGAAGGGCTTCAAGAAGAGATCCTTCCCGAAACTCGGAATCTCCGACAAGAGACCAGAAATGGGCATCTTCTGGAACGTCATGGCCATGACTCTCGGCGACTCGGTACGCAAGAGCAAGAAACAGGGCTGCAGTGGCGGGGATTCCGACCGATCCTGTCGGTAGATAATTCCAGCTATCAGGGTCTGAATGGGCATGGTAGGACTGAAAGGCTGTCTGGCCTGGTTGGGCCAGATGACGAAGCCGGGTCAGGGCTTCTTTTCGTTTCTCGGTATCCATCCATGAGTCGGTTTGAGGGTCGCGATAGAGGCCGAGGTGATGATGAAGGATGTGATCCAGTGGCGCGGCATGGGGTTTTCCCGCCACGATGTCCTGGGGTTGTCTCGCCACCAGGTGAAGGGACGTCAAGAGATGGAGGCTTGAGGAGCACGCAGCCGGATGTCCACCGACTTTCGGATCGGTCTTGTCGGCGACTTCACGATGATTTGCCGAGACGATCATCTGGGTGGTTTGAGCAAGGGCTCTTCTTGACACTTGCTCAAGGATGTCAAGATGGGGACCCGCTTCCAACATGGTTGATTCCTCTCCTGGGGGTGATCGTTTGCGGAGAGTTTAACGGATGGAAGGGGGAGAAGGCAGGGGGAAAAGGGAGTGGCTGGGTACGAACCTGCTCTTCTGCGAGTTTTCTGGATCAGACGATGGCAGGGCCGCTTCCCGGGTCACTCTTCAAGGTTCGAAGAATGAGGCGTAAGCCTTGCCGGAGCTGGTCCTGGTCTCTTGCTGCACCCAGGCAGATCCTCACGGCGCAGGGAGCGGGTCGTCCATCCACCAGGAAGGCCCCGGCGGGTGTAACGCCGACTCCTCGTCTCCTGGCCTCCACGGCAAACTCGGCACTGTCCCAGGCTGCGGGTAGAGTGAGCCATAGGAACATGGCATCGGGCTGGCTCAAGAACTCATAGTCCGCCAGCATTTCGGTTGCGATTTTGGAGCGGGCCTGGGTTTCTTTTCGCTTTCGAGCAACGGTGCGATCAGCGGTTCCATCTTCGATCCAGCGAGTGGCAATCTCAGCGCACAGAGGGGGGACAAGCCCCGTGGTTGCCCACACGCTCAGGCCGAGTCGTTCAACGAATGCCGCCGGGCTCGCGAGATAGGCGACCCTGAGTCCTCCCGCGACCTCCTTTCCCGTCGAGGCAATGAACAGGGTTTGATCCGGTGCGAGGGAAAATAGTGTCGGGGGGGGATCGTCGTTGTACAGGCGGTGCACATCGTCTTCAACGATGAGAACCCCGTGGGTTTTTGCGATTTGCGCGATTCTTTTCCGGCGCTCAAAGGAGAGGGAGACGGTCGTCGGGTTTTGAATCGTTGGCATGCAGTAAAGCGCACGCACGGGTCGATTGAGGCAGGCGGATTCAAATGCTTCCGGGTCAAAACCATCCTTGTCGATCGGGAGTCCAAAGAGTCTCAAGTTCAGGAGCTTGGCAATGGCTTTGATTCCGGGGTACGTGACTTCGTCCGTGACGATCAGGTCGCCCGGCTCGCACAGGGTCGAGAAGATGACGTTGAGTGCGTGCTGGGATCCGTTCGTCAGCAGAATCTGATCTTCAGTGACCGTGGCTCCGTGGCGGCGGGCCCAGGTCGCTCCGGTAGCTCGATGACGGGGCATGCCCAGATACGATTGATACCGGAGGAGCTGATCAAGGTCGGGGCTTCTTGAGAGCTCCCGGGTCATCGCGTTGAGATCGGGGTCCTCCGAGTAAACCGGGTAGTTCACGCTGAGATCGATGAGGGTGTTCGTGGGCTGACGCAGGGAGGGAAGGGGGTGATCGTCTGCCTCCCGAACCGGGCAGACAAAGGTCCCTCGACCGATTTCGCTGCGGACGAGACCCATTCTCTCCGCCTCGGTATAGGCCCGGGTGATTGTCCCACGAGCCACTCCCATCTGATCGGCTAGCTCCCGATGGGTCGGAAGCCGATCTCCTGCTCGAAGTTGTCCGAGTCGAATGTCGTCAGCCAATGCCTTTGCAATGGCCTGATAGATGGGTGGCTCCTGAGCTTCAACATTTGGACACCAGATTGTCATAGTGCCAATAATGCCATTGACAGGTCAATTGTGCCAATACAATATGGGGAAATATTCGAGTCCAGTTTCCGATCTTCGACGCTTGGAGCTGTGCCAATTAGAAAGGATCGAATCCGGAGAAAAGCCATGAAGCTTGAGATGTTTCAGGTGGACGCATTTAGCAGTGAGGTCTTTGGGGGAAATCCAGCGGCGGTGGTTCCACTCGAGCGCTGGTTGCCGACCGACACTCTTCAGAAGATCGCGGTGGAGAATAACCTGTCCGAAACCGGATTCTTCATCCGTTCGGAGGAAGAGGATGCGGACTTCGATCTGCGCTGGTTCACACCGGGTCGAGAGGTCGATCTTTGTGGTCACGCTACCGTGGCGTCTGCTCATGTACTTGCCAATCATCTTCAACATGACGAGACCACGATTCGCTTTTCTTCGGCGAGTGGAATCCTTGGAGTTTCGATTGAAGACGGCCTGTACACCTTGGACTTCCCCTCCCGTCCGGGCGAGCCGTTGGCAAGGAAAGACGCGGCAGGGGTTGCCGAAGCGCTGGGAGCAAAGCCCGGAGAGATTCTTCATGGTGAGCGGGATTGGCTTGCGATCTTTGAGACGGAAGATGAGGTGCGAGCCATCCGGCCTGACATGACTCGGCTTGGTGCTCATGCCGCTCCGTCGATGATCATTTCAGCTCCGGGAAACCAGAAGCACGTCGATTTTGTGTCCCGCTTTTTTGCCCCCAAGTTCGGAATTCCGGAGGACCCGGTAACCGGATCAGCGCATTGCACTCTTGTTCCTTATTGGGCCGAGCGTCTCGGGAAGAAGAAGCTTTTTGCTCAGCAGGTGAGTGCTCGAGGTGGGGAGCTTTTCTTGACTCATGAGAAGAAGGCGTCTCGGGTGCTCATTGGCGGGAGAGCGGTTACTTATCTTGTGGGTCGTATCGAGGTCTGATGGCTTATGGAGTCACGAAACGATTCCGCGGTTCTTGAAGTCGGGGCTCACCGCTGCGCTGCGGATTGGATGGATGGGACCCGAGCGATTCTTCCCATGCTGCTCGGGGTGATCCCTTTTGCTCTGGTAACGGGAGTTACCACGGTCGGGGTTGGAATTCCGCCTCTTACGGCTCTTTCCATGGCGGCGATCGTATTCGCCGGCGCAGCTCACCTTGCAGCGGTCCAGCTCTTCGGGGACGAGGCCCCACTTCTTGTGATCGTGCTCACCGGGTTCGTGGTGAACTTGCGGTTTCTCATGTACAGCGCCTCGATTGCTCCTTTTCTTCGCCGGGTATCCTTTCGGGGCCGATTGCTCGCCACGTACCTGCTCACGGATCAAGCGTTCCTGATCTCGCATCGCTGGTTCTCGGAAAGAGTGCTCCGAGGCGGTGAGGAAGAAGAGAAGGACAGGGCGAAACGGGGCTATTCCTACTATCTAGGGGCAGGTTTTGGCCTCTGGTTCACCTGGGTCCTGGGAAATGCCGCCGGCATTTTTCTCGGGGCAAGCATACCGGATTCCTGGTCCCTCGACTTTGCTCTTCCCCTTGTTTTTCTGGTCCTGTTGATTCCAACCCTCAAGAATCGAGCGTCGGTCCTGACGGCTCTTTCGAGTGGGGCAGCTTCGGTGATATTCGTTGGATTGCCCCTTCGCCTTGGCCTGATTGCCGCGGTCGTCTCGGGTCTTTTCGTGGGAGCTATTTTTCAGCGGAGGCGCAGTGGATGAAAGCCTGGATCATGATCCTTGGGATCGGTTTCTTGACCTTTGCTCTTCGGGGCTCGTTTGTCCTTCTCTCCGAGAAGAGGAAGATTCCGGACATCTTTGAGAGAGCCTTGAACCTTGTCCCTCCAGCGGTTCTCGCCGCCCTGATCATGCCTGCTCTTCTCTGTCGATCAGGCGGGATCGATTTTGGGCCGGGAAACGATCGACTCGTAGCCGCGGGTCTGGCCGGGCTGATTGCGTACAAGACTCGAAGTGTACTCTTCACTTTGACCGGCGGAATGCTTGCGCTCTGGGCGTTGCAGACTGTTTGAGGTTCTCTCAACTTTCAAGTTTTCGGTCGCCTTCCCATCTAAAGAATCCCTCGCCGGTCTTGCGTCCGAGTTTTCCTTCACGAACTTTTTGGCGAAGGATGTCGGGGACTCGAAACGCGGGCTCATCCGGATAGCTTTCACACCATCCTTCGAGAATAAAGAGACTGGTGTCGAGTCCTACATAGTCCGCAAGAGTAATGGGGCCCATTGGATGGCCGCAGCCCAGATTCATGGCGGTATCGATGTCGTCCATCGCTGCGTCACCCCGCTCCAGCATCAGGAGTGCTTGAACCATGAATGGCACAAGGAGCCGGTTCACCACGAAGCCAGGAGTGTCCTTGCAGTTGATGGATGTCTTTCCGCAGGACCTGGCGAAGGAGTGGCCGGCGGCGATCGCTTCTGGATCTGTTTTGTCCGTGCCCACCACCTCGACGAGCCTCATGAGCTGAACCGGATTGAAGAAGTGGAGGCCGAGGGTCTTTTCCGGTCGTCCGCTTGCGTTTGCCATTTCCAGGATGGGAAACGAAGAGGTGTTGGAGGCAAGGAGAGTGTTTTCCGGAAGGAGCCGGCCAAGATCGGCAAAAAGATCCTTCTTGAGATCGAGGTTTTCGATTGCGGCCTCGATCACGAGGTCGCATACGACGAGACCCTCCCGGTCAGGAGCGAACTCGATGCGAGAGAGGGCCGCCTCTTTCATTGCCGCGGCCTTCTCGGGAGTCAGCTTTCCCTTCTCCACCGCCTTCTCGCCGAGCTTGGTCAGGCTTTCCTCAATTCTCTTCTTGCCCTGTTCAAGGGCTCCCGGGTAGTTGTCGTGAGCGAGGACCTTAAATCCTCCCTGGGCCGCGACTTGAACGATGCCGTGTCCCATCAGTCCACAACCCACGACCCCGACCGTCTTGATATCCATGGTTAAACCTCGAGTGGTCCTTTGGTTCGTTTTTCCGAGCCCGATCCCCGGGGAGGGCGACCCTGCCGGGAAACCAGCGAATATCGTTATCGCGATAATAAAAGTAAAGTGTCAAACGGGCTGAGGGCGATGGTTGTAGGGTCTTTCTGTCTCTCCATCTCCTCATCGCAAGAGTGTGTTATTTGCTTGGTTCCATGAAGTTCCGATGAGTTCGAGAGGTTCCGAGAGATTTGGAGAAGGTCATGAATCTAATCGATGTGCCGCAACAACTCGTAACCGGCCACAATTTTGTGGGCGGTGAAAAGACGGCTTCCGTCACCGGTCGAACCCTTGCCGTGGAGAGTCCCTACACCGGGACGACGGTGGGTGAGGTTCCCCGTTCCAGCAAGGAGGACGTCGAAGCTGCCGTTCAAGCGGCAAGTCGAGCTGCCGAATCCTGGGCCCTCGTGCCGTTGAAAGAGCGAACCCAGATCCTTTTCCGTTTCCGGGATCTTGTCTACAAGCACATCGATACGATCTCGAACCTCGTTTCCCTGGAGGCGGGAAAGACCTTCGATGAAGCAAAGGCGGGTGTGGCCAAAGGACTCGAGGTCGTGGAGTTCGCGCTCAGCCTCCAGAACCTGGATGACGGTGGCGCTCTGGAAGTAAGCCGGGGAGTGAGTTGTGAGGTTCGCCGGGAGCCCCTGGGGGTGGTAGCGGGAATTACTCCTTTCAATTTTCCGGCCATGGTTCCCATGTGGATGTATCCCTGCGCGATCACCCTCGGTAATGCTTTTATTCTCAAACCGTCCGAGAAGGTGCCACTCACCGCGTGCTTTTGTGCCGACCTTTTGCTCGAAGCCGGTCTGCCGAACGGGGTCTTCTCTGTCATCAATGGAGATCGAGAGGCAGTCGAAGGATTGATCGATCATCCGGATGTGAAGGCCGTTGCCTTCGTGGGTTCGAGCCCGGTAGCGCGGGCGGTCTATGCCCGGGCAGCGGCGAGCGGCAAGCGCTCTTTGTCATTGGGTGGAGCGAAGAATCATCTCCTGGTTGTTCCGGACGCGGATCCGGAAATCACCATTCCCGGAGTTGTGGATTCGTTTACAGGGTGTGCCGGTCAGCGTTGTATGGCGGCAAGCTTGATGGTTGCGGTCGGTGACGTTGACCACTTGATTGACGGAATCGTCGAGCGAGCGTCTCAAATACAACTCGGCACCGGAATGGGTGCCATCATTGACCGGGCGTCCACGGAGCGGCTGACGAATGCGGTTCAGAAGGCAAAGGAAGATGGGGTGAAAGTGAGGGTTGACGGGCGTGAGGCCAGTGCTCCCGCCGGCTATGAGAACGGATTCTGGTTCGGGCCGTCGGTTCTCGATGGCGCCGACCCGTCAATGGAGTGCGCGAGCAAAGAGCTTTTTGGCCCGATCATCACCATTGTTCGGGTCGATACCTTGGAAGAAGCGCTTGCCCTGGAGAAGAACAGCCCTTATGGAAACGCGACTTCCGTCTTCACCACCAGCGGTACGGTAGCATGTCGAGTTGCTGAAGAAGCAACCAACGGGATGATCGGGGTCAACATCGGAGTTCCGGTTCCACGGGAGCCGTTCTCTTTTGGTGGCACGAAAGATTCTCGATTTGGTTGCGGCGACATCACCGGTAAAGCGGGGGTTGAGTTCTGGAGTCATCTCAAGAAAATCACGTCGAAGTGGGCTTTGCAGTCCGACGCCAATTGGATGTCCTGATAGCTTATGAGCGAAAAGAAAAACGGTAGCCGGCACATTAAACTCACGTCTCATCCAGGTGGGCACGGTCCAAAACCCGTGCCGATCAAGTGGGGTGCTGCTTCCGCAGAAGAGCGGGGACCGGTCATCGCGACCCTGGTAGACGCTTCAAGGCGCAACGTGATCGGTACTCATTCGGGATCCTACGCGGTGTATCGAGCTCTGGCCGTTGCCGCGGGTGCTTTGAGCCCGGATCATATCGCCGACCTTACTGACACGTCGCCGACCGACGTCATCGGTCCGAATCCTCAATGGTATGAATCGGATCGGATCATCTCCATCGACCCGTTTGGCGCTGTCGTACGAAAGTCCTTCTCCAGTTTCTATGAAAAGGGCTATGACATTCGACCGACCATTGCCATCACGAAGGCTCACCTTTGCATGCCCGAGCTAAAAGAGGGCGAAGCGGCAGGGAGGGTCATCCCGGATGGAAAGATCCTGCTGGAGGGCGGGAAATGCGTGGTGAGCAAGGCGGCAGTGGAGCCAGTGTGGTTCTTGCCCGCAATCGCCAGGCGCTTTCAGATCGAAGAGAGTGATCTTCGCCGCACGTTGTTCGAACAAACAGGAGGGATGTTCCCGGAGCTCGTCACCCGGAGCGATCTTGAAGTGTTCCTTCCACCAATTGGTGGGCAAACCGTCTACATCTTTGGTAACCCCCGTGACCTTGCGGATTCCAAGGTTCCGTTGACGGCGCGGGTGCACGATGAGTGCAACGGGTCGGATGTTTTTGGCTCGGACATCTGTACTTGCCGTCCCTATCTGGCTCATGCGGTTGAGGAGTGCATTCGATCCGCCCAGAACGGAGGGGTTGGCGTTATCGTTTACTTCCGAAAGGAAGGGCGGGCACTGGGAGAGGTGACGAAGTTCTTGGTTTACAATGCTCGAAAGAGACAAGAGGGTGGAGATCGGGCCGAGCAGTATTTCAGCCGAACCGAGTGCGTCGCCGGCGTCATGGACGTGCGGTTCCAGCGGTTGATGCCCGATGTTTTGCACTGGCTAGGGATCAGCAAGATTCACCGTCTTATTTCCATGAGTAACATGAAATATGATGCGATCGTAGGGTCCGGAATTGAAATCGGGGAACGAGTTCGTATTCCAGATGAACTCGTGCCACTTGATGCCCAGGTTGAGATCGACGCCAAGCTTGCTTCCGGGTATTTCACCGATGGCGAGGTCCCGGACGACGACGAGCTGGAAAAGCCCAAGGGTCGATCCATCGAGAAATAGCCGCCAACATCCCTCTTCTTCATGAACAAAACTCACCCTGATGTCGCTTACCTGTTTTCGCCTCTGGCGATTCGGGAGCGTTGCGGCAATATCTTTGCCCGAGGGGTCGAAGGCAGCCTTGCTCATTTCGAAGTCGACCTTTCGCGACTCCCCGTCGTTGCTTCGAGAGTCGCCAAGGTGACGAGGAAAGCCTACCCTTCCCTCGAGATTCCGGAGCACAGTCGGTGGAATCATTTTCAGGCGGGGGGACGTGATCGTCTGGGCGATCTGGCCGTAAGGATTTCTACTCTGACTCCCGAGGAGCGAAGCCGATCTCTGGTGGATCTCGTTGTCGTGAGCGTTCTTCTGGATGCTGGGTCCGGGAGCGAATGGGTCTACCGGGAGAAGAAATCCGGGGCCGTTCTTGGGCGCTCGGAAGGCCTGGCGGTGGCAAGTCTCGATCTCTTTCTTTCCGGCGGATTCTCCAGCGATTCGAAAAGACCGTATCAGGTCGATGCCGACGGCCTTGAGAGGATGACTTCGGATAGGCTGGCGGAGGCTTTTCAGAGCACGCCCTCGAATCCACTTGTTGCCGTCGAAGGCCGCACGGAACTGCTGACCAGCCTTGCCCGGGTTCTTCGGGAACGGGCGGAAGTTTTTGGCGTGGCTCAGCCTCGAATCGGTGGGATTCTCGAGACCATCGGATCCAGAGCTTCTTCCTCGGGGGAGATCGAAGCAACCGAGCTGTTTGGCATCGTGCTCGAGGGGTTTGGTGCGATCTGGCCGGGACGAACGACGCTTCACGGTGTGAACCTCGGGGATACCTGGTCTCACCCGGCGGCAGGGGGGGCTTCGCTCGGGGCGGGACTGGTTCCGTTTCATAAGCTCTCCCAGTGGCTAACTTATTCTCTTCTTCGTCCAGTAAGGGAGTCGGGACTTACTGTCAAGAACCTCGATGGACTGACCGGGCTTGCCGAGTATCGTAACGGAGGGCTTTTTGTCGACCTGGGGGTCTTGAAGCCGAGATCCGAGAGTGTGACACGAGAGAGCCATCTTCCCGGTTCTGAAGTCATCGTGGAGTGGCGCGCTTTGACGGTGATTCTCCTGGACCGGGTGGCCGATCTTGTGAGGAAGGAACTGCTCGGGGCTTCGAGCCCAAGAACCTTGGCGCTTTGCGAGATTCTGGAGGGAGGAACCTGGGCGGCGGGTAGAGAGGTAGCGGCGGAGCAAAGGAGGGACGGAAAACCTCCCATCAGCCTGCTTAGCGATGGTACTGTGTTCTGAAATCCCTCGAAGAAAGAAGGACTCATGACGACACAGACCCTGGCTAAACAAGTTCACGTCATCAAGCATCCCCTCGTTCAGCACAAGCTCACCTTCATGCGCAAGAAGGAAACGAGCACCAGCATGTTTCGATCTCTCCTGGAGGAGACGAGTATGTTGCTTGCCTACGAAGTCACCCGGGACATGCCAGTAGAACTCGTGTCGATCGAAACCCCCATGGCTCCGATGAAGGCACCGATTCTTGCCGGGAAGAAGATCGTGATCGTATCGATCTTGCGGGCTGGCGATGGCATCAAGGAGGGCATGCTGAAGATCCTGCCGTCGGCGCGGGTGGGACACATCGGTCTCTACCGTGACCCCAAAACCCTCGTTCCGGTGGAGTACTACTTCAAGGTTCCAAGTGACATGGAAATTCGGGATACCATCGTCGTCGACCCCATGCTGGCAACCGGAAATTCCGCGGTTGCGGCCATCGAGCGGGTCAAGTCCACGAACCCAAAGTCCCTGAAATTCGTCTGTCTTCTGGCATCTCCGGAGGGAATCCGAGGATTTCACGATCATCACCCCGATGTGCCCATCTACACCGCGTCGATCGATGAACGGCTCAATGAGAAGGGCTACATCCTTCCCGGTCTTGGGGATGCCGGAGACAGGGTCTTTGGCACGAAGACTTGAGCCGTGTCCTGGACGTTGCCGCTGCGAAAAAGAAATCCCGAAACACGCCTAACCTACAGGCCCGTTTGAATCTTCTCTCCTGCCAACCTCTGGAATCTTCTTCACTTTTTGGCCGATTCTTACCGATTTGACCTAGTGGCCTCTGGGGAATTTCCTAGGTATCTTCTCTTGTGACAGGCCCTTTCGTTTGTTTGATCGTGCTTTCCAGGGTAGGTAGAAGTGGCGATGACTGATCGATGGCTCTTTATTCCCCTTCTTGGGGTCTTGTTCCAGGCGATTCTGGCGGTTGCTCCTGTAGCTGCTCAATCTTCGGAACCTCACGAGAGGATCTTCGAGGAAGATCGTTTTCCGTCGGCGAGAGTCTGCGCCCAGTGTCATCCCAGGCATTTCAGCGAGTGGTCTCTCTCTCCCCACGCCTACGCTCAATTGAGCCCCGTCTTCAACGCCATGCAGGGGCGGATTCTACAGCTCACGAATGGCACGAACGGAGATTTTTGCATTCGCTGCCACACTCCCGTTGGCATGACGATGGGAGAAGACGAGTTCATGCGGACATTGGAGCGGCATCCGACATCTCGGGAAGGCGTCACCTGTGTTGTGTGTCATCGGGTGAGTGAGGAGTATGGAAAAATCAGTGGTCGCCTGTCTCTTGAGGAGGGTGATATTACCCGCCCGATTCACGGGCCGCGGGGAGACGGAAGCGAGCTCGCCCGGGTGATGAGGGAAGGGGGAGTCAGTTCCGATCCCGAGACAGCGGGGCGCAAGGTGCATGGATCGATCCGTCCCTTCTTCAAGCTAACCGAGCCCGGATTCTGCGGCTCATGCCACGATGTGACCCTGCTCAACGGTTTTCGACTCGAGGAAGCCTTCAGCGAGTATCGAAATTCACCTGCGTCGAAGGCCGGAGTTACTTGCCAGGATTGTCATATGGGGAAGGAGCCGGGGAAGATCCTTGCCGAAAAGAGCGATCCTGAATTCGAGAGTCATAATTATCACCATGGATCTGCGGCTGAAGTGAGCGGGATCAAGACCGCGCCGCGAAAGTTGACCTTTCACGGATTTGTTGGGCCGGACTATTCGGTGCTTCCACCCTTTGTCTTTCCCTACGATCCAAAGATCGTTGGTCTTCAAGGGGAGAAAGATGGGTTTTCTCCTTTTGCCACCCTGAGAGAATGGCTTGATTTTGATGTTGAGGCCGGGTGGGGAACCGATGAATACGAAGACGAAGTTTCGGATGATCAGGGATTCCCCGAGAGATGGACGTCGGTCGATGATCGTTATGACGGTCGAGAGATCATTGAAGAGAACCAAAAGCGCCTGGATGAGGTTTCCGACCTACGCCTGACTCTGCTTCGTAACGGCTATCAGCTCGGAGATGTTACGGTCCTTGCGTCCGATGAGGATGGGGTTCGATTCCAGGTTGAGGTTCGAAACGGAACCGATGGACATAACGTTCCCACCGGTTTTGATGCCGAGCGGCTGGTCTGGCTTGCCATTACCGTAAGAGATGGTACAGGGTCGGTTATCTTTCGTTCAGGAGACCTCGACCCGAACGGAGATCTGCGGGATGCTCATTCCGCCTATGTGCACCACGGGGAGCTTTCTCTTGATGATCAGCTCTTCAATCTTCAGTCCAAGTTTCTCACCCGCAACCTTCGCGGAGGGGAGCGGGAGCAGATCCTCAGTGTGAATACTTCGGCTTCCGTTCTTCCGTTTCTTCGGCCGGAGCGGAGCTCGAGCATTCTTCGGGGAAATCCTCGGAGTGTTCGAAAGCAGAAGAAGGCAATCGAACCCAACGGACGGAGGACGGCTACCTTCGAAGTGAAGAAGGAGCTTCTCACCGGGAGTTTGCCCTACACCGCTCATGTTCAGCTGAAGGCGGGAATGATCCCGGTTCATCTCGTGAACGAAATCAAGGACGTTGGTTTTGACTACGGCCTATCGGCGAGAGATGTTGCCGTCGCAGTTGTGGCGGGCCATCAGGTCATCTGGGAGCGCGAAGTCGAGCTCGTCAAGGATGGTGACTCGTGAGCCGGATCCTGTTCTTGGCGTCGCTTGTCTTTCTTCTTGCGGTTCCAGGCTTCTCTTCGTCGCCAGAGAATCATGACTCTGGCAAGGAGGATCAGGAGAGCCCGAGCCGGATCTCCGATGAGGTAATACCGGTTCTTCAATCGAATGTTCCCAGCCGTCCAAAGCCGATTCTTGAGCTTGGAAACGGCTTTCTTTCCACCGGCCCGATTCATCCCGGGTTCAAGGTTCCCGGAGGGGCGGTCTGGCAACCCTCTCTTCTGGTTTTTGGAACCTACCGTACCGCTCTCCAGGCATTCCACGATGGAGACAGGACTTCGAGCGAGTGGGCGAACCGTCTCGACCTCTTCCTGAACCTTCAGCTCACAGGAACGGAGCGACTGCTGTTTGGAGTCCGGCCTCTGGATGAAGATGGACGATTCACCGGATACCGATTTAACGGGCAAGGTGAAGGGCGAGAGGACGAACTCAACTTCAAATATACGACCTTGTTTTTTGAGGGTGAGCTGGGGGAGCTCGTCCCGGACCTTGATCCGGGGGATCGAGGTGCGCTGGATATCGGATTTTCGATCGGTCGTCAGGAGCTCTTCTACCAGGAAGGAATGCTGATCTTCGACGATATGGATGCGATCGGGATCACGAAGGATGCCCTTCCGTTTCCCGGAGCATCGGACCTGCAAGCAACCCTTGTGTATGGTCATGATGAGTTGAACCGGGATGACAACCAGGAAGATCATGACGCGCAGCTCCTCGGGCTTTTCTTCAGTAGTGACGTTCGAGCGAGCTCGGTCAATCTTGATCTTGCCTACGTTTTTGAGACGGATGATGGCACAGAAGGAGCTCATTGGGGTCTTAGCACCGTACAGAGGCTCGGTTTTTTCAACACTTCCTTCCGTTACCTCGGGTCTCAGTCTTTGGGCAAGAACACAAGCGGCGTGAGCAGCGGTCATCTTCTTTTTTCGGAAATTTCCCGTTCGATTGGCGACTCTCACGACCTCCTCTATTTCAATTCTTTCTGGGGAATTGATGAGTTTTCCTCTGCGGCTCGTGGCCCGGCGACAGGCGGTCCACTTGGTCGTGCCGGGATTCTTTTTGAAGCCGTTGGATTGGGAACCTACGGGGCGCCACTCGGAAATCGAGCGGATGACTCGGTCGGTGGAGGCATTGGTCTTCAGGCATTCTCTCAGGATACAAGAAGGCAGCTCGTCGTCGAACTGGGTGGAAGAAGGTCAACCAAAAGTGTGAAGGGACAGGCTCGAACAAGTGGTGGCGGTGCGCTGGCGCTGGCGACCCGTTTTCAACAGGCTTTCGGGAGCCACACGGTTCTTCAGCTGGATTTGTTCGGGAGCTTGCAGGAATTGAAGGATGAAGGTTATGGGGCTCGCATGGAGGTGCGCTATGAGTTTTGATTCCGCCCTCGACTCCGGTATTCAGGGAGAGGAAAAGGCATGAAGAGTGGGTCGACGAGGGAATGGATGATCGTCATCGCCGCTTTCTTGGGGGTGCCGATAGCTCTTGTAACTGCAGGTTTCTTCGCTCCCGCGGAGGACAGTGCGGAATCCGGAGCGATGGATACGGAAACAACCATGATTGCGGTCGCGCCGTCGAAGACGAGGGGGCTTGATCTTGAATCTCTTGATCCCTCGCGTGTGGTGGGCCCGGATGAAGAATGTTCGACGTGTCATATCAAGGAGACCGAATCCTGGGAGAGCTCTTCCCACTACTTGAAATTCAAGGACCGTCATCGATCCGCGGAAGCAAAGTCCATTCTCAAGGCCATGGGACTCCGGTCAATGAAGAGAAGCAGTGAGTGCTATCACTGCCATTCGACCCCGGTGGAGGATGAGGGGAAAGTGCGGGCCCAGTGGGGTGTCAGTTGCGAGTCGTGCCACGGCGCGGGAGACCAGTTCGTGCGAGTCCACAATCGGGTCAAGGGGGATCCGGGCAACCGGTCTTTCCGTTGGGGGCAGGGAAAAAAGGAAGATCCTCAGGATCGCTTGATGCGGCTGGGGGCTGCGAGAGATCGAGGGATGATCAACGCGGGAATGCTGTATGAGCTCGGAGTGCGATGTTTTTCCTGTCACGTTCCTGGGGATGAGCAGCTGGTCAATCAGGGCGGGCACGGTATCCGGAATGACTTTGAGCTTGTGAGCTGGTCTCAAGGGGAAGTCAGGCACAGTTTCGTCAGTTCCGAAGGTGCACCGTCGGGCGCAACGAATCGGCCTTCAACGAAAGAGCATCGAAGACGTCTCTACGTGGTCGGGGTGATGGTGGATCTGGAGATGAGCTTTCGGCGTCTTCTGGAGGTCAAGGAACTGAACGGAAAGTACCACCGGTTGCTGGTCGAGAGAGTCAATTCGGCCCGGAAATCGGCGGAGGCAATCCTCAGGAGTGCTTCTCTTCCAGGGCTCTCCGATGTTCTTTCCTGCTTTCCTGAATCAGTGACGATGACGGGGCTTCCCTCGGCCGACGGACGGCTTTCAGGGCTTGCTGATTGGACCCGAAAGTTCTCCTCTTCTTCTCATTCTGATCTATCCTGTTTGGATCCTCTCATCCCGACAGAAGTGATGGGGTCAGCCGTTCAGTAAGTCGTATCCTTGCCCCTGATCACGCAGCTGTGCCGCAATAAAAGAGCGCGCGATCGGCGAAGCGATCACGCGCCCTTTGGTCATGCAGCCGGAAACGGCCGGGCCGATTTGAAGCTCTTTCGTCTACTGCACCACGATTTGTGAGCAGTACGCAGTGCTCTCCGGGAAGCTGAAGAACGGCCCTTCAGGGGTACAGTCTTCGACCGTTGCTTCGAAAGTAACCGGCATTGTGTCTTGCCTCCGTGCCATCTGAAGGCTGAGCTCGATGATGTCACCTGCATTCAAGACAAAAGAGGCAGGTGGTGTCCAGGTGAAGTTCAGGATCCCGGAAGCGTTTGTCTTGAGAGCCGTGTCCACATCTGCTTGAGCAAGCGGAACCGGAGGGCCCGTGACCTGAGGCAACAACTGGGTGGCAACAAGTCGAACGGCAATGTTGGATAGCGGATTTTCTGAATTATCCACGACCTTCACCGTGACATCGACGGTTGTTCCTGCTCCGATCCCTTGACCGACCGCATCAAGCTGAGTCACTCGCATCATGGGGGTGAACAAGTCGCCGTCGGTGGTGAAGGTTTGCTGCCGGCTTCTGGAAATGACTCCGTGTTGATTGCGAGCGATGATGGAGAAGAAGTACTTGGTGGAGTCGTCAGTGAGGCGCACGAAAACGGTATGCCTCTTTTTCCATTCATTGCTGCCAGCAGGAAGGTCGAGGGGATCTCCGTCCTGGCTTCCAAGGCTTGTGGTCTTGCCGTAGGCGATTCTCGTGGGGCTCAGTTTGGTCGTCGCATAAGTGATCTTGGCCGAGTTGCTGGTCACCCACTCAACGTTGATGGTGCGAATTCTCGCCGGATTGTCGTTCGTCGATCCACTGGCAGTCGGGTGCGAGTCTTCTCCGTCCCAGAAGCCATCGTTGTCAACGTCCGGGTCAAGGGGGTCCAGTCCGGCGGCAATTTCATCAGCGTCGAAGAGACCGTCTCGGTCAGTATCAACTCCGACTCTTCTTCCCGACGAAACAGGGACACCAAGAACGACTCCGTGGAATCGGTCCACGGATGCGATGTTGATCAATTGCTGGGGGAAGAGATTGGGGATGGCAGGTGTTGCTGTTTGATGATCCGAAACGAACCGAGAAGCTGCTACGTCATAGTAGAAGCCAACACTGACCCAGGGAGCGCCTACGGTTGGACGAATGCGGCCACGAATCGCAATGTCACAGTGTCCTGCTCGTGCCTGCGGAACCAGGAACGTTGCCAGAGTGCTTTGCAGAGCGGTCATGGAGTTCAGCATCTCGGAATAGTTGGCGGCAGGAGATGTTCCGTTGTCGTATTCGAACAAGAACTGAGAAATGTTTTCTCGCACCAGTTCGGAAAGTCCGCCGAAGTTTGCAAACACGAAGTCCCTGTCATCGAAGTTGAAGTTTGCGTGTCCCGATCCTCCACCGTGATAGGGGGAGTGGAACTCGGCGCCTTCGATCTCTCCAACCTTTGTTCTTGCACCTCGCTTGAAAGTGAGCCCTCGGAGCTGGGTCGTCTTGACCGCCGCTACGTTGGGAAGAGCGGTGTTCAGGTGAAAGAACCCATCGGTGATGCTGCAATCGGTTCCGGTCGGGAACGTGTGACAGCTCACACAGGTGTTTTCTGCCGCGTTATATGGATCTTCGATGAAGGAGGTCACGCCAGCTCGAGCCGATGGAGTGAAATCTCGGTTGAGCATCTGATCCGGGTTGGTCGGGTACACGCCACTGAAGACGTACTCCTTGACAAGAGCGAAGTTCATCTCGGTGATCTCGACACCGTGGAAAAGGTTGGGGAAGACGCCCTTGAAGTCTTCAAGATCTTTCTGCTCACCTCTCCAGTGATAGGGGGGGACTCCCTTCAGATTTCGGAGGTCCTGGGTGGACATGAAGAGCTTGTCATCCTTCGGGAAAACCGGGTTCGAAGAGATCGGAGAAAACGTTCCGGTGTCGTAGAACTTGGCAAGGCCCCAGTTCTGGCTGTCGGTCTGTAGGTCCTGGTGGCAGGAGGCGCAGGAGATGTTTCCCTTTTTTGCAAGTGATCCATCGTTGAATTCTTTTCGCCCGGCTTTGACGCGGTCGTAGGTCGGATCGAACGGGAAGGCTTGAAATGTGCCGGACCCGGGGAGGGCACCCCCGGTGATGTCGAAATGTTCCACTCCGTTTTCACCCCGGCTGAGAACGAAGAGTCTCTCCTGGGGCCCTACGGTCGTGATGGCCAGGCCCCGGGGGTTCTTTTGAGTGGAGATCGATCCCTGGAAGATGCCGTCTGCGTTGAACACGGCAATCTTGTGAGTGATGTAGGTAGCCACATAAATCCAACCCTGTGAGCTGAAGGCAATCGCCGTCGGCGTTCCGAAAGCCTCGCTCAATGTGTTCATGTCCAGAGAGAGCTTGTAGGGAGGAGCGGTCTCCCCCTGGGCGATGATGGTGAGCTGATTGCGGACCACTTCTCCATCGGGAAAAGAGAGTTCTCCCACGAACTCATCGTTCTTGGAGTCGGTGCTCGTGACCACCATATCTCCGTTTGTCGGATTCAGGGCGGCGTTGAAGATGGTTGTGCCAACAAAGGTCTTTGCGTTTGCGGTGTCGATGAGATCCGTCGTGCCGTCAATGCACTGGACATCAATCTCGGGCAGGCTGAGACCGAAGGCGGGTAGCCGAATCAGAGTGCCAATGAAGATGGCGCCGAGATCCGTCTGCTGAATTGCACTGGTGTTGTTGCTTGAGCGACGGATCGTCATGAAGAACTTATCGGTCATGGGATCATAGATCACATCCCGGGGCTCCTTCGCACGGGTCGGCATGCCAAGATAGTCGAAATCGCCATCATGAGCCGTTGCGGCATAGGTTGTCGCATCGATGACCCAGTATCCATCTGTACTGCTTGAGGAGACGACGGCTTTGCTGCCAGTCGTATTGAACGCGATTGCGGCGGGGTTTGTGGAGTGACCCATTCCAAGAGCGGAAGACGAGATTGCGGGACGTATGAGGCGAGCGACCTCCCAGAATCCGAGCTCGGTGTTCTTCTCGAGAACAGCCACTCCGGCGGAGTGATGCATGGTGACCCAGACTTCGTTTGAACCGGGTCGTTGGGCGATGGCGCTCAGCCCTTGACCGACCGGAACAGAATCCACGACGGTCAGGTCGGGAGTCATGATCTCGACCCGGTTGTTGGGCTCGTTCAGGGCCATGACGAAGGGGCCGTCGTGGGCCGGGTCACCGCTGCTTCCTTGAAAAATAACAACGCCCTTTTCGATGGGAGTTTCATAGTTCACCCACTCCCCCTGGTTGTTGTCGAAGTCGAACGGGATGTCGGTCGGAGGGCTTCCGAACTGGTCCGTGGTGGTTCCAAGGACGGGAAGGGCTCCCTCGGGTCGTCGTTCGGGCCTGATCGGACGTTCCTGGTCTCGTCGCTGAGCCCAGGCGTCAGAGTCTGGGAGGAATACGGCGAGTGCGAATGCCAGGGACCATCCAAGTCGTTTCAGACTGTTTTTGGATGGAGGCGGTGAGTTGATCCAGGTCGTGTACATCATGGCGTAGCGGTCCCTCCTTCTTGGGAAAGTCGAGGTGAAGAAAATGTCAGAGGCGGCTGGTTCGAAGCTACTGTGTTCCGTGAAGGTGGGTGGTTTTGAGAAAAGGGCTTCGAAAGTGAGAAAAATTGTTGCAGCCACTCTGTTTTTGCCAGGGATCGATTCTCATGGCTTCGTGGGTGTGGGAGAATAGGGAGCGGGGCAAGACGAAGGGGGGGCGAAGTAAATTGTCAGGATTTTTAAAACTTTGATCTTCCGGCAAACGCTATGTTCGAGGTCAAGTCCGCATTGTCCTGGTCTCGCAATAAGTAAGCAGTTTGGTAGCGGTGAACATCATGAAGTTACTTTCAGCTGTTGGCATGGCTCTGTTGCTCTCGCTCCCGGTTGGGGCTCAAGTCATCCCGGTTCTTGTTCCGGGTGATGGATACCTTGTCAGGATTCCAAACTTTGGAACTCCGGCTGGTGTTCCTTTCGAGAAATCCGCTTCGGGTTTCTTCAACTCGGACCTCCTCCCCGACATGGTTGTCTTGCGGGATGGTCTACCTCATCTTTTTTTCAGCCCCGGGATTTTTGAGGCCGTGATTCAGCATCCCGACCAAGCGAATGATGTGACGACGTTGGTCGGTCAGGCGGGGGAACCGGATGAGTTTCTCACGGTGGGGCCCATGGGCCTTCGCGGCTTCAGGAGAAACGGAGAATATAGCTGGGTGGAGAGACTGATTGAGGCCGGGCCCTGGCAAGACGCTCGCCTCGTCAAGACGGGAGAGTTTGATATTCGATCCACCGATATGATCGGTATTGATGAAACGGGGACGAAACTCCTGGTGCTTTCCAATCCGGGGAGCATTTTCGAGGAGCAGTTTGTCATCGATCTTCCCGGTGCGGAAACGGGAATCGATATCCTTGCCTACAACCGTGATCTCGATGATCCGGATGAGATTGCTGTCCTGACCCAGGAAGGCTCTCTCTTCCTTTATGATCATGATGAGTTTGGTGATGACGAGGCGATCCCCGGAACGACCCTCACCCGGTCGATCGATTATGGGATCCTCGTTGCTTTCGGTGTTGAGGAATCGACGACGGAAGCGCTCGGGGTCATTTCCAGGGAGGAGGGGCGTCCGGACCAGCTGACCACCGTGCGAGATACGACCCCGGATGCGAACCCGGTTGATCTTGGCATGCTCTCGGTTGTGGGAGCCGTGGCGGGAGACGTTGATAACGACGGGGATCAAGATCTTGTCCTGAGTCACGAGAGTGACTGGAGTCTTGCCGTTTTCCTGAACAGTCGCGCCAACCAGATTCTTGCCGGTAACCGTGCTGAGATTTCCATGAATGTACCGGGCCCGGCCACGGGGAACAGGGCCTGGCCGATCTTGATGGATATGGATGGTGACTCGGACCTGGACGGTCTTTTTCCGATCTTCGAGACCGGTGACCTTTTTGTTCACACCAATCGGGCCGAGAACGACAAGCATTATGCGCCCAGGGTGAACGAGGTGAAGTTGGGGTTTGATCGAACCCTGGGGAAGAGTTACCTCAGGATGCTTCTTGAGGATGGACCTCGAATCCCGGGGCGAGCGACCCACATCGAAGTAACATTCTTCAGGAAATCCTCTGTCTCCCACCCCACGGCAACGACAGCTTTCAGTCGCTCCTTGTTGCCGATGGATGAGGCGGGCCTCGGTCTCTATCCTGATCTTGAGGTTACTTTGCAGGAATCCAAGACGAAGTTTCCCGCCATTTACTTCTGGATCCAGAGGTACGTGGAGGTGATCGGGCAGGGGCCGGGAGCGGTGGTGAAAGAAGTGTTCCCCGCTCGGGTTTTCGGTTTCACGACAAGCACCTTGTTTGCCAGACCTGGAGGAGGCCTCGGGTATCTCACGGGACTTGGCGGAGCCGGTCCTCCCGTGCCGATCATTTACGATGTGGCGGTAACCCCCGGGCTGTTTCCCGAGTCTTTTTCGGTGGGAACAATCGTTGAGGAAGAACCCATTCCTGACTTCCCCGAGGATGACGAGCCGATTCTGACCGTCGAATAGAAGTTTGCTCAGGAGTTTGTCTTCGCATCCTGCGCAGAAGGAGGCACCAAGACGAACCAGATGCAAACGCAGAGACCAAGGATCGGTACCGGCCAGAATGGACTACCCCAATCCAACCTACCTTGAGTCATATCGAGGAGACATCCAAGCAAAGGCGCGAAGACCGCCGTGGCCGCACCTTTTGATTGGGATTCGACCGACAGGATCGTTGCCCCCTTCGCTTCGTCTCCGTGAGAATCGAAACGGCTGACCAGAATCGGGCGCCAGAGGTTCTGGATAAAGTAGAGGGCGATGAACCCTACGATGATTCCCCAATCCGCGCCCAGGAAAGCGCACACTGCCATGGTAATCAACACGCCGCAGATGAGCTTCCACAAGAAATGAGTAGCCCCGTCTTCATTCCCCTTCCAATCCACAAGCCAGTGAGATTTCCGGCTACCCCAGGCGGACAGCAGGAAGAGTAGAAAATAGACCGGCCCGATGAGGACGATGGATTTTTGTTCGTCGGTTAGCGTCGCTTCGGAAAACAAGATGGCGGCGACCGGTAGGGAACAGCCCAGCAGGACGGGTTGTAGATAGTCTTTTGCTGCTGCAAAGAATCCTTCGAACCCCATCGACTCGAAGATCAGCCGTCGAACTCGTCGTCTCATGAAGCAGATCGACGCTGACTCCCGGAGATGTCGAACCACTTCCCTGATATTTCGGGTCGGCTCACTTCTCGTTTCGACGCTTCCTGGATATCCAAGAAAGTTGATGATGTTGAAAACATACGGGACGATGGAGAAGAAGAATACGGTGACATAGTTTCCGGTAATGAGTACGAAAACACAGGCGAAGAGGGTCGAGACCGCTGACCCGATCTTGCTCCACGAACGGGTGTACCCGTAGACCCTGGTTCGCTCCTTCTCTTTCTGTTGATTCCGCAACCACGAGAAAATCATCGCTTTGTGAGTGCCGGTCCGAAATGCTTCACCCGCCGAGAAGAACGTCAGGGCGATGAGGAGGGCAGGGATCAATTCCGGTGGAGAGAGCGCTCCCGTTGATGCACTCTTCCCGACGATTCCCAGCAGGGTAAAGGCCGCGATGTAGGCGGAAAAACTGAAGATCATCGATTTTCGACGACCGTAGAGGTCGGCGATCACCCCGGTTGGGATTTCCATGATGTTGGTGACGATGGAACGGAAGGCGATGAGGATTCCAATCCAGGTGAAGTTCAGGCCCATCTGGAGAAGTGCCAGCAGGAAGAACGGCTCGTAGTATTTCTGATTCTTCAGAAAACCGTACAGGCTGAATCGGGCGAGCATCGACAGGTCACGCTCCAGATTTCATGGATGGATTCATTTCACCCTGATTTCGATTCACTCTGGCGACGACCGAGCCCATAGGCCCCAAGGACCAGAACCAAGATACCCGCACCTGCGCCCCAAAGAACCCACGGGCGATCGGCGTTCTTCTCCTTTTTGACGAGCGCAGGGAAATGTCCCAGGCCGCGTACATGAAGGAGTCCAAAGGCGAACGGATCGGGAATCACCTCACCCTTCGTCAGCTCTTTTCGGGCAGCAAGCAGAGCTTTGGCGGGAGTAACTCCCCCGGCGACCTGGTCAAGAAAAGTAACTGCAAGCTCCACCGTCGGTCGGTAGGCGAGGTGAGAAACCGGCAAGACGACCGTATCTGTTCCCCGGGAGAGGAGGGATCCACCAAGATCGGAGGCGCCTGGGTCGCCGGATCTTCCAGGCCCTCGACCGGCTGCGCAGGCCAGAAGAACTGCCAGGGGCGGAGGGTTGAGTGACTCCAAGCGATCGGCAAACACCAGTCCGTCATCGGTCTCTGTTGCGGCGAGAATGAGACCGCCGCTCTGTTCTCGGGAGTAATCATGGATACCATGGGCGAGGATCAACCAGGCTTGCGCTGATCTTGCGCTCTCTTCGAGAAGAGTGTCAAAGGTCGCGGCCTCTTCGGAGTATTGATCGTATCGCTTGAATGGACGAAAGAGGCGCTGTCGATCGATCTCGCTCACCTTGAGAGACATGACGTCGTTGTGGATTTTTCTGGCTCGTTCTCCGTGCTTGGGGCCAAGAAGGAAGAAGAACTCAAGAGCATCCTCAAGGCCCTGAGTGAATCCTCTTTGTTGCCTTCGCTGGAGAAGAGCAAGGCCTACCGGAAGAGACGGGAGATACGAGAGAGGCTTCGTCAAGCCAAGAAATGTGTCGTCTTCCAAAAGAAGGCACTCGAAGGGAAGGTAGCCAAGAACATCCAGGCCCACGATCGTGATCTCAGACCACTGGCTGATCCGCTGCTGAAGCTCCGGGGGGAGAAGTAAGGACCCCACCTCTTTGCTTGTCGGGAGGATTCCCTGAATTCTGGCCCGTCTGCCTTTGACGTCCTCGTCCGGTTGGGGAGGACGAAGCAAGAGAGAAAGGAAATGCTCCTTCTTTCTCATCAAGATGTCGCGAGTTGGGAGATAGTCGTGGTGGGTTTTTTCTCGGGTGATCGAGAAAACGTGAGACTCATCGGTTGCGGGCAGAAAAACGAGCATTCCTTCCGATGGACCGAGAAGCCTTTCTTTTACCTTGGCAACGTTGGTTTGTTCCGTGGGTAGACTGCGTGCGAGTGTTCCCAGCTCCTGGGCTTGAATCAAGTAGAGAAGGGCTTGATCCGGATCTTGATCGACCTCCACCGTGACCCGGATGAGCTCACTCAGGATGGCCCTGGTCTTTGCGAACTGAAGAAAACCGAACCCACCGGCTCTGGGTCTGTTGGACCGCCAATCGGAGAGAATCTGCTCGTATGCTTCGACAAGCTTTCGCCGACTCGAGTCGATCTGTTCTTTGTCCTGGTTCGTGCGGAGATCGAGCCGGATGGAAAGAGCCGCGATGAACGCCTTTCGATCCGGTGAATCATGGGCCCCCCCGGCAAGGGACTCTTCTTTCTCCAGCTGGTCGATTCGGTTTCGGGAAGAATCGTAGTCGCCGGCGTGATAGTCGATGTAACTCAACCAGGCAATGGCTTCACGTCTTTCAGTAGCAAGTGTTGCCGGGTCAAGGCTGACTTCTTCGAGAACCTTGGCCGCACGAGGCTCTCGATCTGTGGCGTCTCTCTCCAGATGAACAAGGGCAATCCCCGACCGCAGAAGAAGTGAGCTTCGAGCGCTTGGTCTTGTCCGATAGTCATCATTCAGGAGGGTCTCCTCGATCTCTTGCTCAAGGAGGGAATAGTTCTCGGTTGCGGCACGGAGGTCAGCTCGAAAGACAGAGAGCTGAGCACGAGTGGTGAGCCAGTCGGCATCGTCCCGATGAGCATCTGCCTTCGTCCAGGCACCGATCGTCCAGCTAGCTGCCTGATCGAGGATTCCCATCCGAAGGTAGACCTGTCCGCGTCGTCCCTCGAGCGTGACTCGTTTTCGATCATTCTCCGGGCCGGTGGCGAGAGATTTCTCCGTGAACTCGACGGCGGCGAGGGCCTCGTCCCAGAGATTCCTGTAGCTGAGGGCCTGAATCAAGATGAGGCCGATCCAGTATTGCCGGACATCGTCAGCAGGAATGAGGCCTCTGGCTTTCTGCAGAATCTCGGTGACTCTGACAACATCTCCCTTGAGTAGAAGAAGGTTGGCCAGGTGCATGGCCAGGGTCGCTCGCCGGCTCGTTTTTCCAAGAAGGGTCGCTGCCTCGTAGGCTTTTTCGAGGTATTCGAGCTCTTCATCCCGGGTCTCTGGACTCTTGCGCTTTCGATCTGCGAGTTCTTTGGAAGCCCGGTAGATGGACTCGAGCGCATCTCTTTTGGCGCCCTCGGTCATCGCAAGGAGCTCGATGAGGTCTTCTTCCCGGGCCCTTTCTTCCTTGATCTTCTGGATGAGCTTCGCTGTTCTCTCGGTCCAGGGAGAGGGCTGGTTCCGTTGAGCGACGGATGCAGAAGCTGTGACGAGGATGAAGAGGCAGAGAGCCCCTAGTGCTCGGGGCGCTCGGCGTCGGCCTCGCCAAAGCCTCTTACGACTCGGGAGGAGTCGTAAGAGCGGACTTCCCAGTGAATCTTCTCGGGCCATTCCTTGGTGACCTTTGCATCGGGTGCCCACGTGGGCACCAGCAGATCGCCGGAAGACGCCACGGGAGGATCGTTCGGTTCGAAGTCCCTATCGTACACAAGGATTTCAAACCAGCCACCCGGAGCCAGGTCTGTGTCGAAGGAAAACTGTCCAAAATCATCGACGGCTCCGCTGGGGAGAAGGCTTTGAATGGTTGTAGGCCCGAGAAGCTGGTTGTTCCCGGAGCCATCGATCGGAGATTCCGAGGAAAACCACCCGCCTAGCCACGCCACGAGAAGAAGAGCTGCGGCTGCTGCCAGAATCGGGAAGAGGAGACGAACTGGAGCTTGGGGCGTAGGTTTAGAGACCTTTGGATGTTTTCCGGTCTGAAGCCGACGAAGGGTCGATTCAACCTCGTCAATTCCCGGACCGGTCTGGACCGCGTCGGCTTCCTTGAGAAGCTTTTGCTCGTAGAGGTTGGTCGCTTCAAGCTCGGCGATGACCGCCTGCATTTCTGCAAGATCATCAACATGAATGCCTTCTTCGGCAAGGGCAGCTCGAGCAACGTCGTCTTGCGGGCTAAGTTCCCCCTGCAAGATTGCCGCTATGATCTGCTCGCGGTTTTCATACCTGTCCCTGGCGCTCATGTCCGCTCCTCCTCCGCCTTGGGCATCAGGTGACGACGCAGCCAGGCGATTCCCCGGTAGTAATGAGTTTTTGCCGTGTTGGGTGAAATCTCGAGGGCATCTCCGATGGTTTTGAAAGTTTGGTGCTCGAAGTGTTTCATTCGAATCACCTCGGACTCGGGAGGGCCAAGCTCGGTCAGCCCGTCCTGAACCATCTTGACCCGGACTTCGTCCGGCGATGAATCCGGTGCGGGGACTGCAGCCAGAGCGGTTTCAAGTGGATGGCTTTTTGCCATGTCTCGGCCCTTTCGACGAACGGAGTTCATGAACTCCCGAAAACAAAAGCGACTCGCCCAGGTATCGATCTTGGCTCGCCCCTCAAACGTGGCGAGTTTGCCCCAGATCAAGACCAGGATGTCCTGGCTGAGATCCGCAATGTCGTGATCCGAAAGCGGTTTTCCCATGCGACTGTTGAGAATGCCCAGCACCCGGGGTACACAACCAAGCCGTATGGCCAACTTCCCCACGGCCCGGGGATCACCCGCCAAGGTCTCCTTCACAAGAGCGTGGTCTTCTTGTCGTTCTCGCGCGAACTTCTCGGCTTTTTGTTCCTTGGAGCTACTCATGAGGTTCCAAACCCTGCTCTTTCAGAGGGCATGGGGGAACCTTTCTCCTCGAAGCCTTTGCCCACCCGTTGGGCTCCGGCGAAGTTCGCGGTCCTATAGTGTTTCACGGGGTCCGATTTTCCTGAAAATGTTGGAACGAATCTGGATTTGTCCGATTTCGGCCATGATAGCAGACACGAGAGTTCGGTTCCCGCATGAGGTTGGAGCGATTCTGGCCAGATCAGACGGGGCGCGAGGTGGGGTGGAGAAGAATGCGGGCGTCTACCGCCGCGCTGGTGCCTCCCCGGGGAGCAGCCATGAAGGGGTTCAGATCCAGTTCAGCGATTTCGGGATGGCTACCCATCAGTCGTGACAGGCGCAGGAGGCATTGCTCCAGGATCTTGATGTTCACCGGACGGCTCCCCCGGACCCCGGTGAGAAGAGGATAGCCGCGGAGAGAGCGAATCATCTCTTTTGCATCCACGTCGGTAAGTGGGTGGGTGCGGACCGAAACGTCCTTCAAGATCTCCACGTGAATTCCCCCCAGACCGAACAGAATCAAGGGGCCAAACTTCTCATCCGAGACGGCTCCGAGAATGACTTCGAGCCCTGACCGCAACATCTTCTGCACGAGGAACTTGCTTCCCCGCTTCTTCGGGGTCGCTTCAGGATAGAGGCGGGTTGCCATGTCCTGCCAGGCGCCGGCAATCTCGTCCCCGTTGCGAAGGTCCAGACGGATCCCTCCCACCTCCGTTTTATGAACGAACTCGCTTCCCGTCACCTTGAGGACGACCGGATAGCCGATTTCGCCGGCGAACTCGATTGCCTCGGCGACGGAGTTGACTTCTCGGCTGGGAGCGAGGGGGAAGCCGTAGGCGCCAAGCACCTCTTCCGCTTCGCTCGGGGTGAGAAGGGTTCTTTTTGCCCGACGCGCCCGGCGGATGGCGCGGGTTGCCAGGTCGGGATTTGCCGGAAGAGAAACAACTTTTCCTTCCGGTTCTTTGGCGATTTCCGTGTACCGCACCAGACCGGCGAAGGCCTGAACCGCTTCCTCCGGGTACTGGTAGACCGGAGTCCCGGTACTCAGCAATTCGGTCACCGCGGCACGATTTCTTTCTCGTCCCATGAGACAGCAAAGAAGGGGCTTTTTCATGGTCTTGCGAGCGAGGATGGTTTCCCGGCCAACATCCGCCACGTCCACCATCACCGGAGAAACGAAGATGCCGAGCACTCCGTCTACCTGATTGTCTTTTGCTACGAGACGCAGCGCTTTTCCGAAATCCTGAGGTGTGGCGGTGGCAATGATGTCGACCGGATTGCGGAGGCTCGCCTCGGAGGGAAGCACCCGGCGAAGCTGATCCGTCGTCTTCTTCGACAGGTTTGCGAGCGGGAGACCGAGGCTTGCTGCCGCATCCGTGGCGAGGATCCCTGGTCCTCCTGCGTTGGTGACGATGGCAAGCCTTCCTCCCCGGGGGAGCTCAACATGAGCAAAGGCTGTGGCATACAGGAAAAGGCTATGAATGTTGGGGACACGCAGAACGCCACTTTGCTCGAAGAGGGATTCCGCCGCTACGTCTCGCTCGATGACCGAGCCGGTGTGAGACGACGCCGCTCGCGCCCCAGCTTCGGTGCGGCCAGCTTTTACCATGATGACCGGCTTCTTGCGGGTTGTTGCCCGGGCGACAGTCTTGAAGCGTTTTGGATCACCAAAGCTTTCAAGGTAGGCGAGAACAACCCGGACCCGAGGATTGTCGGCCCAGTACTCGAGGAGGTCGTTACCAGAAACATCGGTTCGGTTCCCGACGCTCACGAACATGGAAATCCCCAGATGGAGAGATCGGGCGTCCGAGAGGATGACGTCGCCAAGAGCACCGCTTTGAGAGAGGAAGGCGACGGTGCCAGGAACCGGGGTGGCGCTGGAAAAGGACGCATTCAACCGGACTTCTGGATCGGTGTTCACGACGCCCATGCAGTTGGGCCCGACCATTCGCATGCCCCAGCGGAGAATCTTTTGACGCAGTTTCTCCTCGAGGATGGCTCCCGTGCCGCCGACCTCTTTGAAACCGGCGGTGATGACGACCAGTCCTTTGACACCTTTTTTTCCGCATTCGTCGACGGCTCGAAGAACCCGATCTCGTGGAATGGCCAGAATGGCGAGGTCAACCGGCTCGGGGATGGCGGACACGGATGGATAACATTTCATCGAATTGACGACTTTGGCGGTCGGGTTCACGGGGAACACGAGACCGGTGAATTCAAAGTCGATCAGGTTGGAGAGGATCTTTCGTCCAAGGGAGTGGTTACTACGAGAAGCTCCGATCACCGCCACGGAGCGGGGTCGCAGGATGCAATCAAGGGACGGTTTCGTCGCCTCAGGATTCGCCTTTTTGGTGGGCACAGAGAAAACCCTCAAGTTGGGAATGAATCGAATCGTTGGAATCGCGTGCCGCTCAGAACAGATGTGGAGTGGCTTTAGATTTTCTTAACCTATAGTTGATATTGCGTTTACGGTTTTTTGTCTTGCGCGTGTGTCAGCCGATTTCGGACCTTCCGCTTCAGGATTTGCCACTTTTTGATCGAATAAAATCCAAAAAGCTGTCCGTGCTCGGGAGGCCACCCGGGAATAGTCTCTTGAAGGGCGCGGATAAAAACGCTCTTCGAAAATAACAACGATCGAAATGCCGGGGTTGCCCGATTTGGCGTAAAACCCGACACCCACTTCATCCCCAATTCTCCTTTAGTTCCGAGGGTTACCCCGGCTTTCTTTTTTTGGGATCGTTGTTCTTGAAACCTTCCACGCTGGAATACTTTCCTTCAGCCCCCCTTTCTACCAGCCTCTCCACCTCAAGCCGAGTCAGTGCTCGTGCAGCTTCCTCACAGGGAATTTTCAGGGCGACCAGAATCTCTGAAAGAGTGAGGGGAGCCGCGGCGACCGATTCGAGAATGACCCGGGAGAGCGGGTCGTCGCATCGGATCGGGAGGGGACTCGAAGCCGGGTCTGCTTGATCTTGTCCGGTCTGATCCTCCCGCGCAACATGGAGGCTCTCGAGGATCTGATCGGGATGGGTGACAAGCGATGCCCCTTCGCGAATGAGTCGATGGGTGCCTTCACTGAGCCGGCTGGTGAGAGCCCCCGGAATGCAGAAAATGTCCTTTCCTTGCTCCAGGGCAAAGTCGACGGTAATGAGAGATCCGCTTTTGTTGGCTGCCTCGACCACCAATACCCCGCTTGAGAGTCCGCTGATGATTCGATTGCGTCTGGGAAAGTTCAGCTTCACCGGCTGTGTCCCGATGGGAAATTCGGAGACGATGGCTCCCCTGGTTTGAATTTCCTCCGAGAGCTTCCAGTGTTTCCGGGGATAGATCTGATCGATTCCACATCCGAGGATGGCGACCGTGGTTCCGTTTCCCGAAAGAGCTCCTTGATGAGCGGCCCCATCGATGCCAAGAGCAAGTCCACTGATGATGGGGACTCCGCAGGATCCGATCGATTCGGCAAATGACTCGGCCAACTGTCTTCCGTAGGGCGTGCATGAACGCGCTCCGACGATTGCCAGGCAAGTTTCCTCTTTGGGAGGGAGCTTGCCCTTGACGTAGAGCAAGAACGGCGGATCGGACAGCTGGTTGAGGAGGGGTGGGTAGTCGGGGCTACCCATGGGGATGATCTGGGCGCCGAGCTCTTCGGTAGCCTGGATTTCACGCGCGGGGTTCGCGTTCTTGATCTCGTGGAGAATCCGATTGGCTCTTTCGTTGGTAAAGCCAACGGAGCGGAAATCTGCATGGGAGAATCCAAGGACCCTCTCGGGAGTGTATCCATGGTCGAGGAGTTTACGTAGCCAAATCGGTCGCAGGTTGGAGACCAGATTGATGTGTACCCAGGAGCTCAAATGAGGGATCGTCATGACGGGCCTCTTGTGTTTTTTTTGGGCGGTTCCTTCCTTTTAGAAAGACGTTGGAATGGCGATCTTGGTTACACATTCAGTGGGAATGATTGTGAAACGACCTGGAACGATTCTCGCTCAAACTCATGAATCATCCGGGCTAGCGAACCACCGTAGGAAGAACTTTCGCTACTGCTTCCGCCGAGACGTCTTGCTTGATCTCAACTTCACCGATGGCGACGGGAAGAACAAAAACGAGCTTCCCGTCTCGGACCTTTTTGTCGTGGCTCATGATCTTCAAGAGATCATCTGTCCCGGCAGAAAAGGGCGCTTGTAGCGGAAGCCCAAGGCGCGAAAGAAGCGAGACGAGCTGGGGTTCGATGTCCGGCATTCCAAGCGCTTTTCCTAGCCGTGCTGCTCCGACCATACCGATCGACACGGCTTCCCCGTGTCTTAGCACTCCGTAACCGCGAATCGTCTCCAGGGCGTGACCCATGGTGTGGCCGAAGTTCAGGATCTGCCGCAAGCCTCCCTCGCGTTCGTCTTCCGCGACCACGTTTGCCTTGATGCCGGCGCAGCGGGTGACGACCTCGAGCATGATTTCTGGATCTTTCGCGAGTATCATTTCCGCGTTTTCTTCCAGTAGCTCAAAAAGCGAGGCGTCGCGTATTACTGCCGACTTCACGACCTCGGCCATGCCGGAGACGAACTCCGGGTCGGAGAGGGTGGTGAGGGTTGTCACGTCCGACCAGATCATCGCGGGCTGATTAAAGGCGCCCACCAGATTCTTCCCCTGAGGAAGATTGATGCCAACCTTGCCACCGATCGAGCTGTCAACCTGGGCAACGACGGTTGTCCCCACCTGAACGACAGGAACTCCGCGAAGATAGGTGGCTGCCGCCATGCCTGCCAGGTCGCCGATCACTCCGCCGCCAAGGGCTACGATGAAGGATGATCGCTCGAGTCTTGCGTTGGCAAAGAACTCGTAGAGCTCGGCGAGTCGAGTCAGGCATTTTGATTCTTCCCCTGCCGGAACAACATACGTCGAGGATTCAAAACCTTGGTTTCGAAGGCCTTCCTCGATGCGAGCTCCGAAGATTGGAGCCAGGTTTGAATCGGTGACGATGGCGACCGGACGGGGCGAAAACCGGGTGAGGAGGGCCTCTCCAAGTTGATCCAGGGAATTGATTCCCACGTGGATCTTGTGCGGGCAATGGGGAAGGTCGACGTGGATGGTCCGGATTTTCTTCTCGCCATCTTGATGTGATGGAGTGGGAGAGCTCAGGCCTCTTCCCCTTTCGCAGAGACGCTTTTTGCTTCGGTGGCCCGGCGGAAAGCCTCTCGGCCAATCTTGTTGATGTCTGTTCCCGCGCGAGCTTGCTTTCTCTTTTGCCGATGGATCTCGACAAACTCGCGAGTCTTCTTTTTGTCTCGCACGATCACGAAGGAAAAGACCGCGGCCAGGACGACCGCTACGATGAGCACCATGTACTGAAGCTCTGTGAAGAGAGGATCTTTGAATTCAGCATCGTAGATACTGGTGCCTACCAGGTAGGGAGACCAGGTGTACTGGCCTTGAGTGCCCCCGCTTTGATTCAAAAAGGCATGGTTCTTGAAGAAGATGCCCACGACCTCGACGGCATTTCCAAGGCTGATGTTCTTTGGCTTTTCAAGAAAGACAGTCTCGACCAGAATGCGGTCCTGTGACCTCATGATCGCTCTGTATTGAACGTCGATTCCCGCGGGGTTCGCGTCGACAGGCTCCTTCTCCAGCCACTCAAGCTTTCCGATCAGGCGAATCATCTTCCCCCGATAGTCGGCGGGGCGCTCTCGAAGGTCTTTTCCCTGGATCAGAGGAGGTAAGTCTGCTTTTGCTTCCTCTTCGTCAGTTTCCTCGGTTATTCGCGGGCGGCTTTCCAGGTAATGCTTGGCGTAAGAAATCGTGTGGTAGAGAGGCTCGAACTCGAGGACCTTGGCCTTTGCGATGTCATCTTCAACCGTGTCCAGAACTTCGGAGTCAAGAGAGGTGACATTCTGGAAGAAGTAGGACTTCATCAACCGCTTCGCGACGATCAGGGGGCCGGTTCGAAAGGACGGAGATCCGACGGGATTCACGTCGAAGTGATAGGACTTGAAGAAGACGCCCTGAAGCCGCACCACATCGCCCAGTTCAACATTTCCGGGGACGGTTCCCGAAAGAGCAAAGTAAGCAAAGCAGGGCTGACCGTCCGGTCCGATGGCATCGGTTTTGATGACGCCTTCGACCACCTGATCGGGCAGTGCACCCCCTTCGTCAAGAGCCTTTTCCTCGGCGTAGATGAGCTCACCTTTGAGCTCGACCCGGCGGGCCCGGTTGGTATCGGGTGACGCGATCAGATCGGCGGGCGAGACGGTTTCGAAACCTCCGCTCGCGAGAAAGCGATAGCTACGGCGATTGACTTCCTCGAGCAAGTAAAGGAAGGGCTTGGGTTCCTTGAGGACTCTCTGTTCCTCGGTGGCTTCGCCGATCTCTTTTTCGAGCTCGGGCTTTAGCTGGATGGGTTGCCTGCCCATGACCACGTCAATCGGTTCCCAGTCCGAGCTTTCGGTGGTGGTGGGGGCTACGCTGTCACTTCCCGGAGTCATCATCGGAACCAGAACGAAGGCTCCGAAAAACACGAAAAAGACCGCTACCATTCCCGTGAGAGTACGAATCTCTTTCTGGGAGCGACCTTGCTGTGGCTGGCCGGGAGTGTCGGGAGGTTTGGGTTGAAACATGGGCTAAACTGCTTAGGTTTTCTTCCAACGTTCGCTAGGATCCAGGCTAGCATCCTTCTTCGGATTATGCGCGGCTGACCCCAGAAATAGCTGGAGCGACCCGGGATTACAGAGGAGCTTTTCTCCCGAAGAGGTGCGGCGTCAACGTGTTGAGATGTTTTTGGGTGAGTCTCCCGGGAAACGGGGTGGGGTTCAAGTGAAGCTGGTTTCTTCCTACGACGAGGTGCTCGACTACCTCAACCGGTTCACCGATTACGAGAAGCAGGCCCGGTTCGGGCAGGGCTACAAGAAGTTCTCTCTCGACCCCGTTCGCTCTTTGCTCGCCTCCTGCGGCGATCCCCACCTGCGTCAGTCGGTCTTGCATGTTGCCGGCACCAAAGGCAAGGGTTCCACCTGTCTCATGTTGACGGAGATTCTGGAGAAGCACGGATTGAAGGTAGGGATCTACACCTCCCCTCACCTCGAAGACCTTCGAGAAAGGATCAGGACGGGAGGGGTGGACATCGCCCCGGACGAATTTGCCGCCGTCTTTTCCGAAATTCTTCCTCATCTTGAAGAAGTGCGAAAGGGGCCGATTGATCTGGTCCCGACCTTTTTCGATCTCCTCACGGTGATTGGCTTTCTGGCGTTTTCTCGCGCCTCGGTGGATGCCACGGTTCTCGAGACAGGACTGGGAGGAAGGCTTGATTCCACAAATGTTGTCGATCCGTTTGTAACCGTCTTGACGAATGTGGGACTGGATCATGTGGAGACGTTGGGCCATGACCTCGAGTCGATCGCCCGTGAAAAAGCGGGGATCATGAAGCCCAACGTTCCGTTGGTTTCGGGGATCAACGCGGATTCCCCCGGGTTTGATGTCGTGTGTGGTCGAGCGGAGGAACTCTCCTGTCCGGTTTTTTCCCTGGGGCGGGAAATCCTCCTCGAGGAAGAAGAAGGTGAACAACCGGTCACGTTTTCGGTGAGGACCCCGACGGGTGTATATCTTGATCTTGCCCTCAGCGTCCCCGGTAGGAAGCAGCGAGAGAATGCGGCTCTTGCCGTGGGGGCGGCGGAGCTATTTCTTCTGGCGAAGGGTCTTCGCCTTGCGGAGGATAAACTGCGCGGAGCCTTGCGGTCGGTGAAGCTCCCCGGGAGGACGGAGTTCGTCTCCGAGAATCCGTCGGTTCTTCTCGATGGTGCTCACAACCCGGATTCTGCCCTGGCTCTTGCGGACGTACTGCAATCGGAGATCAAATGGACGGGAGGTATTACACTCTTGTTTGCGATGAACCAGCGAGCATGTCCGGGTGAAGTCCTGGACCCCTTGCTTCCCCTCGTTGCTCAGGTGGTGGTGACTCGAGTCGCAAGCCCGCGGTCGGAATGTCCGGAGGTGATTGCCCGGTATGTTCGAGAGCGGGGTGTAGAAGCGTTTGTCGTACCCGATGCAGCTTCCGCGCTTCCCCGGGCTCTTGAGCTTGCGGGGAAGGCCGGTCGGGTGGTGGTTACCGGGTCATTTTGGTTTGTTGGCGAGGTTCGCGGATGGTTCGGGAGGGAACCCTGGTGAGCAAGGTAAAGACGGTGTTCCGTTGTGAAGGATGCGGGGCGACTACTCCTCGCTGGGAGGGCCGTTGTTCGGTTTGTGGCGAGTGGGATAGTCTGCGTGAGGAATCGGAAAGTAGAGAGGATCCTGCCGCCGAGCCGCGAAGGCGGGGGAGCGTTTTTTCCGATACGGGCGCTCGCCCCTTGTCGGAGGTTACCCTTTCCTCGGAGCCACGGGATTCCACCGGTTTTCCCGAGCTGGATCGAGTGCTCGGCGGCGGCATCGTTCCCGGGGCCGCGATTCTCCTCGGGGGAGACCCGGGGATCGGCAAGTCGACGTTGCTCCTTCAGGTAGCGGACGAGCTGTCAAAGGTGGGAAAGACGACCTTGTACGTCAGTGGAGAAGAGACTTCATCCCAGCTGAAATTGCGGGGGGAGAGGCTTGGAGCGAAAGGGGACGGGATTCTCGCCCTTTCCTCCACCGATCTCGATCTCGTCGTGACTCAGATTACGAACCACCGCCCCTCTCTGGTCGTTCTCGATTCCGTGCAGACTTTGCATTGCTCCGATGTTTCGGGAGGCCCGGGCTCGGCGTCCCAGCTCCGGGAATGCGCTCAAGGGCTAGTTTCCGTGGCAAAGACCCACGAGATCCCCATCTTTTTGATCGGCCATGTGACGAAAGAAGGAATCCTGGCCGGGCCACGCCTTCTGGAGCATCTTGTCGATACTGTTCTCTACTTTGAGGGGGATCGCCACCATAGCCATCGCATTTTGCGGGCGGTGAAGAATCGGTTTGGCCCGACCGACGAGGTCGGCATCTTCGAGATGGGAGAGCGGGGGCTCGAGGGAGTTGCCGATCCTTCGAGGCTGTTCGTTCCCGAGGAAGGAGAAGGAGTCATTCCTGAACCGGGAACCGTTGTTTTTCCTGCTCTTGAGGGAACCCGGTGTATTCTGGTGGAGGTTCAGGCGTTGACCGCGCCTTCTCCCTTGGGTACACCAGCTCGCCGAGTTTCTGGAGTGAGCCCTCATCGGGTGTCGATGGTTCTGGCAGTTCTTGAGCAGAAGACCCGCGTCTCGCTTGATGGCCACGATGTTTTTGTGAATGCGGTGGGTGGAGTCTCCCTTCGGGAACCGGCCTGTGATCTTGCCATTGCGATGGCGGTGGCGTCGTGTCGGTTGGGTTTTCCCATGCCTCCAAGAACGGTGGTTGCGGGCGAAGTTGGTCTCGCGGGAGAAGTCCGGAGAATCGGTCAGGTGTCGGCGCGTCTGAAAGAAGCCCGTCGATTGGGTTTTTCAAGGGCGGTCCTGCCTTCAGGAACCGAGGTTGAATCCAAAGCGTCCAGGTCAAAGGCGGCTCAAAAAGAAGAAGAGGAGTCGGTCACCGGGGTCATGAAAGTGGTAGAGGCCTTGTCCGTGCTGGTTTCTTCCGAAGCTAGTCCCCGATCAACTCGATAGGAGTGGATCATCTCCAAGATTGCCTATAGCGTTGTTTTTGCCCTTTGCGCCTTCGGGGTCCTGTGGAACCTGGGTGACCGAATGCTCTGGGGGGATGAAGCGGAGACGGCACTTCTTGCCGCGAGCATCGTTGAGCATGGAGTCCCCAGGGCCACGGACGGAAAGAACTCCATCACCCTGCTGAATGGTGGGGATTGGAACGAGGACGAGATCTGGGTCTGGTCTCCGTGGCTCGATGAATACGTCGCCGCGATTTCCTTTCGGGTTTTTGGAAAGACAACCTGGGCCGCCCGTTTTCCCTTTGCCATTTTTGCCCTTCTCTCCGTTGTCTATCTGGTGTGGCTCGCGTTTCGCATCTATCGTCGTCACGAGATCGCGATCACGGTCGGGGTCTTCGTTTCGACTTGCGTTCCCTTTCTACTTCATGCGAGGCAGTGTCGTTACTACGGCATCGTGGTTCTTGCCCAGGTTCTTTTCTTGCACGGGTTCTATGGCCTTCTCTCGAAGGGATTCAAGAGGGGGGCGTTGTTCATCGGCGTGGCTCTCGTCGTTCAGTTCTATTGCAATTACATCGTTGTTCCCGGAAACGTGCTCGGGCTTGCGGTCGGTTTCTTTCTCTGTGGGCGAAGCTTGAAGTTCTTTTTTGCCGTTTCGGGAGCGGTTGCGGGGTTGGTTCTCTTTGCTGTTCCCTGGCTCCTGTACGCGAGTCCCGGTAGTCAGCTTGGCACCCTTCAGCTTTCATCGGTCGTGGATATTCTCCTGCACTATTTCGGGTTGATTCAGTTCTATGTTTTTCCGGTGAGCCTGCTTTTTCTCCTACTTGGTGTGCGTTTTTTTGGCCGTTCGACAAGACCCGAGGAGGATGACGACAGAAAGTCCCGGATGGTTTGGTTTCTGCTGGGTCTTGCGGTCGCTCAGGTGCTGGCTCTCGGAATCGCGCCGTTTGCGTATTTTCGTTATCTGCTTCCAACAATTCCGGGGTTGTGTTTGTTGGGAGCGATTGGAGTGGGCATCTTGCCATCGGTTTGGTTGCGGCGTGCGTTGGTGAGTTTTCTTTGTCTCACCAACGGGGTCGCTCTGGCAACCGGGTTCTTCTTGCCGGGTTCGCGTTCATTCGACGCTCCTTATCCCCTGTTCGCACGGTCGCTCTTTTATCCCTACGAAGATCGCCTGGAGAGGGTGGTCGAGTACTTGCGAGAGGAGGGAGATTCCAGTCAGTCGGTCTATGTTTCCGATCCATCCTTCCCGCTGATCTTCTACACGGACATGAAGATCGTGGATGCGAGGTATCATCCGATCAGTCCGGACGATCTTCCGGATTGGATCCTGTCAGTGAGCCCGTCCGCCGCAGATGCTCCCGCTACGTTGAGTCTTCCCCCGAAGCTCTTGAAGCGCTATGAACCGGTCGTGCTTCAGGTCCCGAAGACCCGGTGGGGGGCGAGTCGTCCGGATCCGATTGCTCATGTGTTCCTGACGGCTGACGAGACCGAGGAGTGGGTGGCGTATCGGAAGAAAGAGCCGGCACGGGACTAGTTTTCCTTCCTTCGCTGCAACTCGAGTCGCTTCGTCTTGAAGGGCGTTCCCTTCGTGGTGATCCAGATCGCTGGCTTCAGGTCTACGTGGTTCTTGTCGTAGCCAAGCACAAAAGCTTCAAAGGGTCTTCCGATCATTTCTTGAGTGACCGGGATGTAGTAGGTGTACCCGGAATCTCGCTTGGCGTTCACGTACTCCCAGGTGTTCGAAGGAAAGGAGGGAGCGCGATCGGGGCAGCCCACGGGTTGTTCTTCCTCAAAGCGCAGAGCTGCGTACGCTCCTTCTACTCCATGTTTTCCATGGATGGCGATGCAGAGGGTACTGCCGGGAACCCATTCGTTGAGGGTCACTTCTTGACTCCATGCTTGCACCGGCTTCTTGCGTGAAGATGGGGCAAAGAGGTTTGATGCTCGCCAATCTTTTCGCTCGAGGGCCTCTCCGTCTTTGAATCCTCGAATCTCGGTGACCCGGTCGGGGAAATGTCGGAACCGAACGTACCGTACGGGTGCCCCGACCGGGATCTCCATCGTTGTTCCGGCCAGAAAACTGATCCGGGTCCAGGTTGCAAGATCAGTGGAGACGTCGACGTGGTAGGCCTCGTCTTCTAGAAGCGGTTGAAGCGAGTAGGAATCGGGTACGGTAACGGACAGAAGATCAAGATCCTGGATCTTTCCGAGGTCGAGGCGAAGGCAACCGCCCTGGACTCTTTGATCAATTCGGTATTTTCGAGTCGGGAAGAAACCGGTCGTAAGATCATCGTCAAAGAGGTTTCGATCCCAGATCCCTCGATTGGTGAACACGGGTTGCTCGAAAAAGGCGGTGCGTGCTCGTTGAACCTGAGGAATCTTGCTTTTACCAGATCTTGAAAGCGAGCGCACTTCCAGTGCATTGTTATCGGCGGCAAAGACGGTTGCCTCATAGAGTGCCTCGGCGTCGCCAGGAATCGGGCATCGATTAAGCTCCCCAAGCTTTCGGTGGAATGGGGGGGTGAGGGGATCCCCTTGAAAGTGGATGTCGATTGGATCTCCTCGAAGAAGCCCATTCACTTCCTTTCCGTCAAGGGATGCGCGGATGAATCCGTTCGACGTTCCCTGAAGGAGAATGGACTCACGGGTTCCGGGAAGTCCTTTCAGATCGATGAGAACTGAATGAGACGGGACGTCCCGTACGACCTCATAATCACATCCCTCCAGCACGAGGTCCTTTTGCTTCTTTGTGCTGAAGAGGAAGAGGGAGGCTCTGAAGGGAGCGATCGTGACGGTTTTGGTCATCCCCGGATTTGCATCTCCAAGATTCCGCTCGGATGGATGGAGCTGTCGACAATGGACCGGGACTTTGCTCGTAAGACCGATCCGTTGATCGAGAGGGATATCGATTGTTACCGGATCCCAGGTCAGATTGCGCAGTGTTAACAATCTCGTCGAATCATCCCCGCGGGAAACGGCTGCTGGACCGAACTCCTCTTCAGGAAGAACCATGCCTTCAACAAGGATATCTCTGTATCGACGGTGGAGATTGAAGAGCCGGGCAAGACGGGGGAACTCATCATCCCGAAGAAGCCAGGGATTCCCATAGATCTGGGGTGCGAGGATCAGACCCCGGTTGAATGCCTGAAGGACAAGGTCATCTTCCCAGAAATCGAGGCAGGAAGAAATGCAGACCCCGTGATCTTCGGTGAGGCGTTGGAGGTCGGGGACAAGTCCGCGCGAAAGAGCATCAGCCCGGTGATGGGGAGCAGGACTTGAATTGGTAGACCAGACGTCAATATAGGTTTCCTTCCCTTCCCAGAGGAACGTCGTTGCATGAGCTTTTGCTTTCTCCAGGCCGAGCCTGTGGTTGAGGACGATGAGGTCGGGGCAGTGAACCCTGCATTCAGTCATCATGCGCACGAATGCGTCTTCTTTTTCCGGTCGCAGCGGACCGCACACGGCATCGAACTTGAAGAGAGCGAAGTTCAGGTCGCGGCAAAGACTCACCATCATTTCGGTGCGGTCTGCCTCTTCTTGCCGGGTGTTGCCAAAGCCATCCGGGCCTCCCCAGAGTCCGAGCCGGGTGTTCATTGCACTGGCCAGGTCAGCAAGGGGTTGAAAACCCCGAGGAAACTGGCGGCGAAACCGATCTGAATTCATTTTGCCGCAGAATCGCTTGCCGTCGATGGCACCGGCGTCAAATGCGTAGATGTCCAGGACCATTCCGTATTCGGAGCGAAGCCACTGGAAGAACTCCAGATTGATCCTCGTATGCTCCTCGGTGGCCCCCTCGTTGGTGTTGTTGATCCAGGAGAAATACTCGGAGCGAGAGGGGGTCTTTTCGTCTGCTCCCGGGAAAACCGTAGTTTCGGTTTGACCGGTAGCCCCGCGGCACGGATTGAAAAGAAGAAGAAGGGGAAGCAGCAGAAAGCGAGCTGGCCAAAGAAGAGTCGGCGATGGTTTCATGGTGATCCTCGATTGTCGCTCCGCCCGGTCCGGGAGCGCTGGTTTGATCCAGAGCATGAGGGGGAATGGGCCGGGCGTCAAGGGTGCCCTTTTGAGGTCCTCAGGGAACTGAGAAGTATCTGGAAAACGAGCCAGAACCTTTCTGCTGACGAAATTTGATGTCGTCATGATTCCTTTCCATGGGAATGCTCTCATCGTGTATTGTGTGCTGCCTGAGCCAGGAGCCCTGTATGAGGGGCCTCACCTTGGAGACGGTGTATGGGGATCAGTCTCAGTAGAGGCGAATCCTGATCGAGCGAACCCAGGCGACACGAAGTTGATCCTCCGAGTTCTTCAGCCGTGGGAGGGGCACTACGGCGGGATGATCGCTTTTGGGCCTCACAATGGTTATCTCTTTGAGGAACTTCGGTCGTTCCTGAAGCCACCTTATTCCGGTCGGAGGATTGATACCTCGACCGCCGTCGGTCGCACCGCATCGTGCTGCACGAGCACGGTGAAATCCTGGAATACCGGTGCTCGACGAATGATCGAGGTTTGGGGTTCCAGGGGTGGACGGAACCAGGCAAGGTTTTCGATCTGGATGCGAAGCTTATGCCCTTCTCGCATGAGATAGGAATGGAAGTCCATCTGCACCCGGATGAGATTGTCTCCCGCCGGGACATCGTCCCGGGAAGTGAAGCTTCCCCCGGCGAAGAACCGTGCTTCTCCGTCCTCGTCCACGTCGAAGAATGCCACGTGGAGCTGGAAGGTTGTCTGAGATGATGTTACGTGCAAGGTCACATCGGGGGAGCCGAAGAAGTGGTAGGCCCGCCGGAGCGCCGCACTCTCGTAAACGATGGGTGCGAGAGGAATATGCTGCATGAGTTCGGCCGGGCTCAAATCATTGTCCGCATAGGTCGCCATATCGAGCCCGGTGAGATTTGTTTGAGCCAGGACATCAGCCGGTTCTGTTCCCGACGCGGGGCGCAATCGAATGCTTCCGTTTTCCCGAAGAAAAGCGGAGCGAGTGCGTCTCAACGAGCTATCGAGAGAGGGAAGGGTTCGAGTATTCCAGACGGCCTCCAGGCTATTGTAGCTGGCGGGGTTGCGGGGGACAATTGCGGCATAGACCGGGTCTTCGGTGTCGATCCCGTTCTGAATCCCCTTGATGTAGTGGTTGATCCACCGGAAGCGATCTGCCTGAAACCGGAAGGCGAGCCCCTGATTGCCGGGGCTGGAGTGGCCTCCCGTACTGAGCATGAGTCGTTTGGGTTGAGTCAGGCTCGTCCAGAGATTTGTAAGGGGAGTTACAGGGGTCCAGAAATCGTCGTACGAAGCGGTGGCGAAAAGCGGCACGATCGAGTTTTGTAGCCGGGTACAGAGGTCGATCCGCGAATCGTAAAGAAGGTTGACGATCGCGTCGAAGTCTTCGCTGTTGATGTTGGCGGTGAGGAAACTTCGAAGGACCGGCTCGGTGAAGCTGGGTGGGCGCAAGATATACCGATGAGCTGCTTTGCCCCGATTGAAGATGACGTCCTCCAGGTCAGGGGTGAAGGCAATCGGAACCGCGCAGCTGATCACCGGAAAGGGATTGACTCGTCCGTATTCCGGGGGATAGGTCTTGCCGGAGTCGGCTGCTGCAAAGAAGGAATGGATGGCTCCTTGAGAGCCACCCGAAACTCCGATCCGATCGAAATCGGAGATGTCCTGGTAGATGGATTCAACCTCTTCCATGACTTCGGCAAGGTCGATTCTCTCCCGGATTCCAAAGCCGGTCCATCCATAAAGTGCCGGATCGTTCAGGAGGTAGGAATCGCCTTGTCCGCGAACGTCGTAGGAGATCGCCATGTACCCCCGGCTTGCGAACGCCAGCGCCGATTGAGAAACGCCTTGCCTCTTTCCGTCGAGTCCATGGATGAGAACGAGAATCGGCCAACCGTCGGGGCCTGGCGCGTGGAGAGTCGGGTCGGGATAGCGTGCATCAAGAAGAACCCGATAGCCGTCTGTGTAGGTGAACTCGTGGGTTTCGAGAACCTGGGGAAAGCCGGCGGGAGGGGGAGTTGGATCAGAAGGCGTACCGCAACGTGCATCTCTCGCGCAAAATGCGAGGACCAGGCAGATCACGACCCCGATTGGCCCACAGAGAATGCGCCTGTCAAGCATGCGCCCATCAAGCATCGGCATGGATTGGATATCCCACAGGATTGTCTTTTCGACAAAGCGACCGCCTATCGTAGGCGACGAGTGGGGGGAGGGTCAAGGGGCGGTTGGCCCGGTTGTAAAAAAGAAACGGATCAAGGGAAATACGTCTCTTTTTTCAGGAATTTTGGCCATTTCTTGCCGGTTGGGACCGCGGGTTCTTGAGGATATTGGTGACCTTGAGCCAGGCAACGGGAATCCCACCTGCAGCGAGGAGAATGAAGAGTGCATCAAGGGGGATCCGGTAGCGAAATTTGACCACAACGAGAACGTGAAGTAGCCAGTAGCAAACGATGAGTCCTATGAGGATGCCCCGAACTCTCCTATCCGCCGAGCTGAAT
>JAJDCM010000154.1 GCA_029260825.1 Planctomycetota bacterium
CCCCGAAGGCAACGACGCCCGCATGGACGTAGAAAAAATCATTTGCCCTGAGCATGATGGAGTGCAAGAGCTCGTGATTGAGGGCTCTTACGGCAAGAATCCTCTCCTGGACTCTTGTACTTTCCCTGCCAGATACGGCGACCGAGTATTCCTCGGTATCATCCATCACCAGTGAAGCGACGACCTCGTCGGTCTCTGGTGGATTCACGGGAAGAGGAAGATTGGAAGTACGCAAGAGTGGAAAAGAGTAAGAGGCCTTGATCATCGAGATCAACACTGGATCCACGTTCTGGATCTCGATCCGGACCGGGATCCCCAGGAGCTCGAATCGTAGTCGAGCCTGCATGATCAGCTCACGATGCTCTTGGAATGTAACTCGGAGAGGGTTCTCATCAGGTCGTCTCGCAGCACATCAGGAGCAGCAGCAAATCGCTCCTTGAGCAATTCAAGCAAGCTCCCGACGGTATGCTCCCCATCGCACCGGTCCAGAATAAAACTCGCCGTGCGATTCAGAACCACCACCTGATGGCTCTGCGAGTCGTAGACGACCTTTTCCTCACCGACGACGCGCTCATGGCACGTGGGTCGTCGCTTTGGACAATCGGCGTCCGCAAAAATTGGGGGATCGGTTGACTTCATGGGGCATAAACCAAAGCCCCCGGCGGAAACCGGGGGCTCTGTTGAATCTCATGTTTTGATTGAAGCCGGACCGGCTTCAATCTCCTCGGTTAGGAGGAGGAAATCAGGTTTCACGTGAGAGCTTCGGCAGCTTCATCGCTCAGCTTCATCGACTGAACTTTGGGCGCCTCATAGGCTTCCTTGTCTTTCGAATTGTCCTTGTTGAGGATCTTCTCCTCAGAACGTTCCTTCGCCATTTCGCTCACGCCTCCTTCTCAATATGACGGGCTTGAAATAGGCCCTCACCTTGGGCCCGAGTATTCCGGATAGTTTACAACACACCGACCCAAAACAACCACGATCCTTCGCCAGACAAACATAATCCGATACACAGAAACATCTTACCTCTCCACATGAGCAAGAAGAGACAGAGTGAGAGTTGCACCCCGGATCGACATCCGTCTGATCCGATGATTTGGGTTTTATGCCAGGCGGCAATTTGATATCCCAGGCTTCAATACGCCGAGCCAATTTCAACCAGGATGAGAACCGAGCCATGGCGCTTCGTGAGGTTCAACTCGCCTACCACCGCTCTCCTCTTCCGGATCGCATCAACGACTTCCTGAAGGAAAGCGATGAGCGCATCCAGACATTCCTGCGGGATCAATCCGACGGGAACTTCCCCGGTTTCGTCCCGAGTGACTTTCCCGAAGTCTACCTCCACCTGAAAGCGATTCAGGAGGCCGCATCGGCGCCAGGCCCCCTCTTTTGCGAATGGGGATGCGGTTTTGGCGTTGTGGCATCCCTCGCTGCACTCCTCGAATTTGAAGCCTACGGTATCGAAATCGAGGAAGAGCTCGTTCTGCAAGCCCAACAACTCTCACAAGACTTCGATCTTCCCGTGGAGTTTGTCACCGGAAATTTCGTACCTCGGGGGGGAGAAGTCCACTGCGACGCCGCCTCCGGTGACTTCACCTGGCTCGCAGACGGCGGGGATGATGCCCACGACAAAATGGGACTCGAACCACGAGACTTTGATGTCATCTTCGCCTACCCATGGCCCTCCGAATCAGAAGCAATCTGGGATCTCTTTGATGCCTTCGCCTCCACGGGCGCTCTGCTCATCACCTACCACGGAATCGAAGGCCTCAAGATTCACCGGAAGGTGAACGCAAAGTAGAGTAGGCGCTCCTGCTTACTTCGTACCGACCGGACCTCCGCCTTCGAAGTATTTCTTACGCAGGGCTTCCTCCATATCCACCTCGTGAATGTTGGCGAGAGTGCAAAGCCAGGCAAAGACGTCCGCAAATTCTTCGGCCTGATTGACTGCATCTTTCCCGTTCAGAGCGGTAGCTAGCTCACCGACTTCTTCAATGAACCACAAAAAGGTCTTGGCAGATCCACGGGCACTATCTGTCTCGAAATAGCGATCCGAGATAAAATTCTGGAAACCGCGCACAGTGAGAGGTGACTCGAGTTTGTCTGACACGGAAGTGCCCCCTTCCTTTTCCGGATAACGATGACCACGTTGACACAACCATGCACACCGCATTACTATGTGTCCAGTGCATGTTTCACAAACAACGTGAACACTTCTGGCCGGGATCGTCCTCCATGCGACACATGTATTTGACCTTGGCGGTGCTCGGATCTCTCTTCTGTTTTCTTCAACCCAAGATCGTCGCCGCAACCGAGCAGCCCCCGCAAACGGGTGTCGGAGTGGACGATCTTATCGGCCCAGCCCTTCGAGAGTCAATTTCCACCTCCATGGCCAAAGGAGTGACCTGGCTCCAATCCCAGCAAAAAGGAGACGGCTCGTTCGCTGGCGAACACCACACCGCCTACCCTCTTGGAGAAACAGCTCTGGGAAGCCTGGTACTCGCCGCATGCGGAATGTCACCCCGCCGAAGTTCTCTTTCTCGGGCAATCGATCACCTACGACAGACCCACTCCTCCATCAAGAAGGAAGGAGGCCTTCGATTTCGAACCTATGGAGTTGCTCTGACAATCCTGGCCCTCGTCGAGAGCCAAGGCACCTCTAGCACCATGGGCAGCCAGAAGATCGAAATCGAACTTCCGGAAGGAGATCGGGTGTGGCTCGATTCCATGAAACGATGGCTCGTTCGGAATCAAAGCCGCAAAAAGGGAACATGGCGCTACCCAAGACCCGATTCCCAGTACGATCTCTCCAATACCCAGTTTGCCCTTCTTGCCTTGAAGGCGGCCCAACGAGCCGGCGTCGAAGTGAAAGCCAGGATCTACTTCGATGCACTGAAAACCCTTCTTACACTCCAAGAAGAGACCGGACCATCAGTCCCACGCTACGCTCGAGAATCTGGCCCACCTCGGCACCTCGCTTCCGTCAAGATCACCTCGGCCCATGACCGCGCTCGTGGTTTCGGTTACCAGGGAAGTATCAGGCCGAGTGGATCCATGACCGCTGCCGGAGTTGTCGGTCTCGCTGTTTGTCAGACTCAACTCCTTGGCCGCCATCCCCACTTCAATCAAGAGCTTCGCTTCCAGACCCAGCAGGCAGTGCACGATGGCATCGCCTGGCTAGGAAACTACTTTTCGGTTGAAGAGCTTCCTGATCCCCACGACACTCTGACCGCTGCAGAGAAGAGAAGTCATCACTATTACTATCTCTATAGCCTTGAGCGTGCGTGCGGAGTTTCCAGCACCGAACTCGCGGGGAAATGGGACTGGTATCGAAGCGGCGCCGCCTATCTCTTACATCGCCAAAGAGCCGACGGCTCATGGCCAGTGGTTTCTCTCGAGTCTCAAACGGAGCAGTCAAGTTTCCTCTCCACCTGCTATGCACTACTATTCCTCTCTCGTCTCTCCGACCCGGAAAGCCGGAGAGTTACACCCCAGGTAAAGCTCGACTTGAGCCTGGGCCCCAAGCTCGATGACAACGGCTTTCAATCCATCTTCGCGACTGCCCTTCGTCGCTACCAGCGTGGAGGAGAATTGGCTCTTCCTGCTCGTGAGTTCGTGAAGATGGGTCCGCGTGTCTACGAGTGTCTCGTGGGCGCCATGTCTTCGGAAGATCCAGATGAAAGGGAAGCGTCGTTCGCCGTCATCTCATCCATCCGAGGAAAAACCCTTGGCTATCGGCCTCATGACACGGAAAAGAAGAGAGAAAGCGCCCTCAAGAAATGGAGAGTTGACGCAAAGCGGGCAGCTCGCTGATCCCCAGGGGCCCGCCCTACTCTTCCTATTTGAACGGACGCACTCCAAGCATTCCCATCACTCCCAGGATCGTTCCGTTGTGTTCCACAAATTGGCGGACGGCTCCCCGACCTTCCAATGTACCGCCAAGGGACGAGACTCCTCGACCCGCATCAAGCCTGAGGAAATTCCCGCCCTTGATTCCGAGGAAGACGTTACCACCGGGAAGCCCACTCATAGAATAGAACGAATCCGGAAGAGCGATGCTTCTTGAGGGAGCGAATCGGTTCCGGGGGGTTATGGGGTGAATCTGCAACGTTCTCGGATCACGCCCCTCGCTGAAGGCAAAAACAGAATTGCCCACCACACGAACATCATGATGAGCCCTTCCAAGGTACCGATCACTGAATGTTCGAATTCCAGAAGATGATTCATCGAGCTTGAGAACGAAGATTCTGGCCCCCAACCGATCCTCCGTTTTCGCGCCATGATCGATTGTCACCAGTCGGCTCCCGTCGGGGGAAATATCAATCGGCCGACCGGGAATGTTGATCCGGGGAAGTTGGCGAGGAGCGGAGGGATCGGTCAGATCAACCCGGTTCAAATAGAATTTTGCCTTGATCAAGTCATAGCCGTGATCGCCCTTGTTCAGGGGTTCGTAATAGGCGTAGAGCAAGGAAGTCCCCACCACGAACGGATAGAAAGTAACCGGGACGGAGCCATCGATCACAGAACCAAGAACAGGATGATCCGGGTCGCTCAGGTCCACCACGATAAAGGTGGCTGGAAAATCCGGCTGAGGGTCATACGCCCTCGATTGGATCCGGTGAAAGACGAGGGTCGATCCTGCCATTTGAACGACCTCTCCGCCATTCTCACTCATCGAGGTCAGGTCGTACCACCTTGAACGGGGGACAGAGGGAAACGAATTCCCTGGAACCTCAAGCTTGCCACGCTTCGTAGGGTTCGAAGGATCGGAGAGATCGATGACTTCCACAGACTCTTTCCCCGACATTGCCGAGCGATAGACGACATACACAAACGAACCAAACGAAAACAGTCGGGGATCACTTTCCTGGTAATAGTCATAGGGAGGAAAATATACATCCGACAACGGTAGTCGGGAGACCGGCTTGAAACCATTCGGCTCATCATCGGGAAACACAAGAAGATCCGCTCCCGGCTCATGCAGTCTCTTGGCCACAGTCACCGCGTGATCAGCTGTGAATGTAAGAGCCCGGACATCTCTCGCCAGTTCATATTCATCCGTGATTAGAGCTCCTGATCCGCCGCCAACCCGGGTTCTGTTCATTCGATTGTCAGAAACCGAAAGGAGGTCAGACCCAAAGCGGGTCACTTTCATCAAGTGACTTCCGATCGTGAATCGGTCAGCAAGGCGAACTCGACCGGGAGTCCGAAGATCGAGAATCGCTGCGCCATCAATTCCTCTTCCTGGAAGGACGACATAGTCGAAGTCTTGATCGGCGCGAAGAATCGTTTCCAGGAAGTAGTAGTCATAATCTCCCTGGATGGCCAATCGATCGAGGATCTCTGGCCGTCTTGGATTCGAGACATCAATGACGAACGCTCCAAAATTTGGGTACTGGCGACCAATCGGCGAGGGATTCTGAACCGGGGTAGTTGCCGGTGGGAAACTCCTGGAATTGCCTACCGCCAGAATACGTGTCCCCCGAATCACCAAATCGTTGATCCAGCCACCGAGTCCCGGAACAGATCTGGCGACTGGCTTTTCCGGGTCACGAAGGTCAACCACGACCACATCGGCCTCCATATCCCGGAAGAAGACAGGGAGAAAATGAAAGATGGCCAGGTTGCCCCGGAAGACAACACCACCAAAAATGTCCCCCTCGCCACCCTCGATCTCGGTCGTTGAAATGTGGGTGATTCGATCTCGGGACTCCACCTTGAAGATACTCAGAACTGGTGCTCCACGGAAATCACGGGAACGTACAACTCGAAGTTCATCTCCAACCTGACTCCATAATCCACTCTCCTGTCTCCCGGCCCTGAATCCTTCTATTTCTATCTCTCCCCCTGGCAGCAACCTTCCCCGATCGGATAGCTCAAAATACTGAACCCTGGAGAATCCTGCACCCGGCCTTGTCACCCAAAGAGCATGATTCGAGAGATAGGCGCCAAGGACGTCATGAGAAATCTGATCCGTCTTTACAAGACTTCCGGCGAGATCCCGAAATGTGGAAATAACCGTTCGATTTCCGTCATCGGCCGGCAAAAGAGTCTCGGATGCCGAGATGCTCGAGACAAGAACAAGGTTGTCTTCAATCCATTTCGCATCTCTTACAATTCCACGCAGGTCATGTTGTCCCACGACCGCTGGCGAACCCGGATTCGAGATGTCAATCACAGTGAGCCGGCTTCCCCTCCTGGGCTGGGGAACCGCTCCCGATGCGTGGCGAAGACCCAGAACGGAAGTCGATATGACATGGAGTCGATCTCCAACGACGAACATGTCAAATGGCACTCCGTCAAAAGTGAAATCGACCAGCGGTTCAGAGCCTTCCCCGGCAGCAAGGTCGAAAACAACCAGACCGCGAAACGAACTCAAATGATAGAGATAATCTCCAAGGACCTGCGCCATTCTCTGATCACGGACCGATCGGTCCGGATCCTTGCAGAAGTCGGGATAGAATGGCCAAATAGGGACGGCCACAGGCTCGTTGAAGAGCATATTGGGGACGATCGAGACGAAGGGCAGCTCATCCTCCACCGCCTTCTTCAGCTGGGACGACCCCGCCCCTCCAAGGAATGCGACGAGGAATCCGGCAAGCACTACCTGGTTCACAAAATCAGACACACAACGGGTCCTGGCTTGCAACATGAGTGATCCTCCTCCAATCCAATTCTTCCCTAAGTCGCCCTGAGGCACAGACTCCGTATCGGAGGCTGAGTGTCCCTCTGAATCGGGACACCTTCTCCCTGACAAAGGAATTGCAAACGGAACTCCGGCCCACAAGAATCAAGTAAAAACCTGATGACCAAAAGACTTAGGCAAGAAGAGATTGAATGGGCGCCACAAGACCCGGATTTCGATTGGTGCTTTACACCGATGTGTCAGGCCTTATGCTAACGCGCGCGTTTTGGTGTCGGGCGGCTATTGCAAACTAGCTCCTCCGTCGCCTGGGACGTACTCGATAGAGCCCGAACCCGGGGTCGTCACTTGAACGGTCGCTGGGCTCCACGATCTGGTCCTGATTTTCGACATGGATGCAAACTTAATAAGAAGGTCCAAAGAATGACTGATTCTCGAGGTTTCTTCGGCCACCCGCGCGGCCTCTCGACTCTGTTCTTTACGGAGCTCTGGGAGCGGTTCAGCTACTACGGCATGAAAGCGATGCTCTTTCTCTACGTCTCGGCCACCATAGCCGAGGGAGGAATGGGCTGGGGTGCGGAAAACGCTGGCGCGCTTGTCGGACTCTACAACTCATTTGTCTATCTCCTGGCCCTTCCCGGCGGCTGGATCGCGGACAGGCTGATTGGCCCTCGCCGGGCTGTACTGGTGGGGGCAATCATCATCGCCTGCGGCCACTACAGCATGGCGATTCCGATGGAGGCCACGTTCTTTCTGGGCTTAGCACTCATTATTATCGGAACCGGTTTACTCAAGCCAAACATCAGCACCATGGTTGGTGAGCTCTATCCCGGTGACACCGGCGCGAGGCGTGACGCCGGGTTCTCGATCTTCTACATGGGAATTAACATCGGAGCCATGATCGCTCCACTGGCGTGCGGTTGGGTGCGCCTGGACTTTGGCTGGCACATGGGCTTTGGACTCGCCGGCGTAGGAATGACTTTTGGAGTCCTCTGGTACCTGTTTGACGGCAAACACCTGGGCGAAGCCGGAGGCCCCCCTCGGCACGATGAAGAATCACGCAGAAAAGCCATCGGGGTCTGCTGGAAGTCGGGAATCAGCATCTTTCTCGCCGTCGCTCTTGCCATTCTCCTTCACGTGGGCGGCATCATCAACATCACCTGGCCCGGAGTGAACGACTTTTTCGGCGTTTTCATTCTCGTTCTGGTGGCCATCTTCCTCAGTTATGTGGCGTTCTTCACCGGACTCGATTGGGCCGCAACCAAGAAGGTGATCGTCATCGGAATTCTGTTCTTTTTCACCGCGATCTTCTGGTCCGGTTTCGAACAGGCTTCAACTTCCCTCAACGCCTTTGCTGACACTTTCACCGATCGGATCATCCTCGGCTGGGAAATGCCAACCGAGTTCCTTCAGTCGGTGAACCCATTCTTCATCATTGTTCTTGCACCGGTCTTTGGATCCCTCTGGATTCGCCTGGCATCGAAGAACATGAACCCCTCCATCCCGCTCAAGTTTTCCCTTGGCTTGCTCCAGCTCGCTCTTGGCTTCGTGGTCATCATGTTTGGCGCCAAGGCAGCTACGGAAGCCGACCCGGTTGCGCCAACGTGGCTTTGCATGACGTATTTGTTGTTCACGACTGGAGAACTTTGTTTGAGCCCGGTTGGGCTCAGTAGTATCACCAAGCTTGCTCCCCAGAAGTACGTCAGTCAGATGATGGGCATCTGGTTCATCGCAGCCGCTCTTGGCAACCTCATCGCAGGTCGAGTGGGTGGCATGATCGAGCACCTGGCTCATGCCGACATCTTCCGCACCGTGGCTTATGTCGTTGGCGGAGCCGGCCTCTTTTTCTTGGTCGTCAGCCCTCTGATTCAGAAGCGCATGATGGGCGACGTGAAGTAACTCAGCCACCATTCAATCCAAACTGGATTCATGGCCCAGCTATCGCAAGCTGCGATGGCTGGGCCTTTCCATTTCCTCTGGTAGGTGATCATGTTCGAGTGGGTAGAAAACCATCCGACCTTGCTGGTTGCGCTCGGAATTTTTTCCGTCGTGACTTTTGTAGGAAGCCTACTTGCCATCCCCTTGATCGTCGTTCGTATGCCGGCGGATTATTTCCTCCCCCGAAACAAACGACACAACACCTTCCACGATCGACACCAGAAGACCGCATGGATCTTCGTTCTCGGAAAAAACCTGCTCGGGCTGTTAATCGTTCTTGCGGGAATCGCCATGCTGGTTCTTCCCGGCCAGGGAATTCTCTGCATTTTCCTCGGAATTTCCGTGATGAACTTCCCGGGAAAACGCAAGCTTGAGATCCGAATCCTTCGGTTGGGTCCAGTCATCAAATCAATCAATTGGATTCGAAAAAAAAGAGGCAAGAAGCCCCTCTTACTACCCTGAGCTAGCCCGCATCCCGGAAGAGATTATCGGCGACGAAGACGGAGCTTCTGGTAGTCAACCGCAGAGCCCCAATACGAGACAGAAAGACCTTCGACCTCCTGCCTGGCGAAACGATACACCTGCTCGTGAAAGAGCGGAACAATCCTTGCCTCCCCGAGCACAATCTCTTCGATCTGGGCATAGGTGGACTCCCTGAACTCCCGCCCCATCTCGTGACGCCCCCGAAGAACAAGCTGGTCAATTTCCGCGGAACCGCAAAGACGGCCCACGCTCCCTCGCTCCGTATGGAGAATCGTGGCAAAGGCATCCGCATCCGGATAGTCGGCAACATACCGTCCTATCCACAAATCCACGGATACCCGGTCCTTCTCGAAGACATCACTCGCCGTCGCATCGGAAATACGAAGCCGGAACCCGGCTTTCTTCAGCTCGACTTGCCACGCCTCATAAAACCCTCCGTGAGCACCGCGAAATGCACCGTGCACAGCCGCGCGGATCTCGACCTCCGGGCCCATGGCATCCGATAATCCGGGCGACTTTGAAGGACCGTGATCCAATGCGGCGGGCTCTTGATCCATGAGCCCCGGGGGAATAAACCTCGTCGCGGGAACGGCGAGGTTTCCCAGCGTGGCCTTCACCAGAGACTGGACATCCACCGCTCGGGCGAATCTCTGCCTTGTGGCCAGGTCCTCGAAAGGACCGCAACGGGTGTTGAGAGCAACGAAATCGATCGACAATCGGGGGGTCTCTTGAAACACCGCCCCGAGCCCGATTTCCCGGCGAAGATCCTCGACCTGCCGCGGATTCAAATCCCCGGCAACCGAAAACTGACCGTCCCGAAACCCCTGGAAGATCTCCTCTGGAGATCGGCCAAAGCTGAAGACAAGGCCATCGCTCCGGGGATATCCGGTTCGCCAGTAGAAGGGGTTTCTCTCCAATCGAAGCCGCTTTCCGGCGTCGAATCGCGCCACTCGAAACGGACCCGTGCCGACAACTCCATCCCGGTAGTTCGTTCCCACCGAGCCGGTCCCCTCGGGAACAATCGCCGCCGAAGGAGATGAGATCAAGCCAGGAAAGAACGGTATCGGCACTTCAAGATCTATCGTGAACTCGGTTGCCGAATGAATACGAATCCCGGCGAGGTGTTCGGCCTTCCCCCTCATGAGCTCGTTCGCCCCTTCGATTGGACGGTACAGCCATCGCACTCGACTCCGGGAGTTCAGCAAGAGCCGCTCAAAGGAATGACGAACATCGAGAGCCGATAGGCGCCGGCCGTCATGAAAAGACACATTCGATCGCAAGCGAAAAGTATATCTTCGACCGCTCTCCTCGATCTTCATCTCCTCGGCGAGCCAGGGGACGATCTGGGCCTCCCCAAAGCTTCGCGTCAGGGTTTCAAAGACACAGGGAAGTACTTCAGCGTGATCCTGAGTGTTGCTCAAACTGGGATCGAGCTGATGGACTTTTCCTGAAAGAGGAACCGTCAAGACTCCACTTCCTCCGCTCGATTTCCCTTCCGCCGTAACCGACTCGGCCTTTCCGACTTCGGAGTAGTTCACAAAAGGAGGCGTCCCGGTAAGCTTGATTCCTTTCACTCGTGGGGAAGCAATTCTGCAATCCACGTCGTGATACAAGGGAAGGATGACTCTCTCACGCAGAAGCATGTCGTCGAACTCCCTGTACTTCCCATCTCTCACCGAAGCCTGGGTCTCCTCCCTTGCCCTCTCCAGAGCCCTGTCCACGTCTTCTGAAGAAAAGTAACTCTTGTAGAAACCGGTTACCGAGTGAAAAAGAGTATAGGTGTAATTATCTGGATCTTCATAATCGGGAGCCCAGCGAGTCACAATGAAGTCAAAGCCCTGATTCTTGGAGTAAGCACTAAAGAAGCTTTCCATGTCCGGCGTTTGGTTCACGACCTCCACTCCCAAGAGCCTCCAAACGGAAAAGATTCCCTTCAAGAAATCGCCGTATCGATCCTGAATCAAGGGGTGAATTGCTGCCTTGAGCTCGATCAATTCCGGAAGCTTCTTGCTGCTCAAGAGCAGACGGCCCTCTTCCAATGTCAGGAATTTTCGACGTCGACCGGGATCATGCCCGAGAATGCCCGGAGGTATGAGTCCTGCAGCCGGCTGAGCAAGGCGTCCTAATGTCCGCCATACAATGTCCCGAGTACGGACAACGCCAGATAACGCCTCCCGAACTTCCCGATGGCTGGCGAACGGGCCCGACTGACAGTTGAACAGCAGGAGATAGCTGAACTTTCGCGGTGTCTCCATCAAACCGCGACGAAATCCAGGATCCCGAAGAACTTCCTCCAGATCCTGAGGCAATATGTCTCCGACAACGTCAAACTGGCCGGCACGCAGCCCCTTGGCCATATCCGAGGCGTTCAGATGATGCCGAAATTCTACCGCATCCAGGTTGGACGGGGCAGATTTCCAGTACTCGGAATGTCGCTCCAGAACCACCTTCTCTTCATCAAGATGACTCAGGCGAAACGGCCCGGTACCCAGGAGGTTCTTCGAGGATTCCCGTTCTCGAGTAATGCCAGTTATGTTATCTGTGAGAAGGTTTGGGAAAAGCGGAAGCGCTTCTTCAAGCTGCACCTCAAGAACGTTCTCGCTGCGAATCACAAGACCGACAACTTCATCCGCCTGATGAGCAGCAAAAGAAAGGCTCCCCTTGATCACGGCAAATACGGGAGGGATATTTGGAGCAACCTTGAGGATCGCTCGCTCAAACGACTCCTTGACGTCTCTGGCGGTGAGAGGATGGCCATCCTGGAAACGAACGTAGCTTCGAAGCATCAAGAGGAAAGACTTCCCTTCCTGTTGAACTTCCCAGTTTTCACACAAGTGGGGTACGAGGTTCCCTTCATCATCCTTGGCAAACAAGGTTTCAAAAACATTGGCAAAGACTTCTTGCTCTTCAATCCGTCTTGTATTGACGGGATGGGTGGCCACAACTTGATTCGATAGAGCAACGACCAGACGACCTCCCTGAGGAATATCCTCCCTTGAAGTTATCTGACCTCCTCGAGATTGTATTCTCTCGACCTCCTTCTGGTACTCATCCGCCTGACCGTATTCTCCCTTCAGGTTGGCAACCGTCGCGGCCAGCGAAAGGAACTCCGAAAGGGTATCCGGATCGCCTTCGACCCGGGAGAGAGCCAATCCCTGATCCACCCATCCACGAGTGACGTCAGTCCTTCGTGCCTGCCAGGCGGTTTTCGCTCCCTTCAGCAGGGCAGCGAGGCTCCTCTTCGGTTCGGATCCGCGAGAAAAGATCCGGATGGATTTTTCGGCCTCACGGAGAGAACTCTCACTGTCTCCTATCATCTGATAGGCATCACTCAGGAGAATCCTGGCGTCCCCTTCACAAAGTGGATCACCTTCCCAATCATCATCAAGAAACTCGACGACCGTCTTGATCGAGCGAATCGCTTCGGTGGGGCTGAACGCGCACAGAGCCTGAGCCGCATGCAAGAGCCCGTACTCGACGGTCTTTTCCGCCACGTCACCCTCTGAAAAATGATGGACGAGTTTCGCCGATATGATCTCGATCTTTCCTGCGGCCTTCTTCTCCAGCAACCGGGCATACTTTCGATGGAGAGATCGGCGTTTCCTCCGAGAGATCTGTCCGTAGATAACTTCCCGAATAATGCCGCTCACGAACGCAATGCCCTCGCCCCGTGTCCGTTGAAGCTCATCGAAAAGTCCCTCATGAACCAACCGATCCACGAGCTCGTCGAGGTCGTCCCCATCGACCATCATTGCTTCCAGATCTCGAAGGTCGAACGAACGCCCGAGGACGGCGGCCACCGCCAGCACCTCTCGGTGGGAGTCAGGCAACCTCGACACCCTGCGTTCAACAGCCTGGTGAATGGTGACCGGGAGACTTTCGGTCGATATTTCTACCCTGCCCGAAAAGGTCCAGGCCCCCGATTCTTCCTTGACGATGCTCCCTGAATCAAGGAGAGACCGCACAAGCTCTTTGGTAAAGAACGCATTTCCTTCGGTTTCTTCATGGAGCTTCCGCGCGAGTTCCTCGGAAACCTCCGTCCCACCCACCAGGGTTGCGATGAATTCGTGATGCTCGGAACGAGTGAACGGTTCGAGGGGAAGAAATAGAAAGCGGCGGTCACCCTGGAAATTTTCCAGGAAGGAAGAAAGGGGATGACGACGTTGGACCTCGGTGGATCGATAGCTCGCAACGATCAAGGTTGGAGTGGGCCCGAGACGTCGTACGATGTACTGCATCGCTTCCAGGGCGACTCCTGCTCGGTGAAGCTCTTCAAAATAGAGGACGAGTGGCTTTCCCTCGGAGATTCGAATCAGACTTCGAGCCAGCAACTCATAAACCTGGGTTCGATTCTCGGGAAGCCGTGGACGCCCATCATCGGTAATCAGCGTAGTACCGGAACTTGCGGCACGAACCGCGTCTACCTCGGCAAGCATCGGAAAAAGAGTGACAAGGTCCGAACCGAGATCCGTCATATCCGGAATTTCTCCCGGGGAGCTTCCCGACTCCTTTTGCTTGAAGTACTCCTGAAAGATCTCACAAAAGCCATGATAAGGAAGAGAACCATCCTGCTCGATGAACCTTCCTCGCAACACTCGAATGCGGCGAGCGGCACACAGCTGCTCCAGCTCCTGCAAGATCCGTTTCTTCCCCACACCTGGCTCACCGGAAAGAGCAACGAGTTGACACTCCCCCGACGTCGCACTGACGAGGCGGTGTTGAAGCTCCGAAAATTCCGCCTTCCTTCCCACAAAGGGAGCAAGGATCGGAGCATTCATTTGCACCGTCTTGGAAATAAAGACGGAAACATTCCGTTCGCTATCACGAAGGTTTGCGCGTAACGATCGCAGCTCTCTCGCTAAATCACCGGCAGCCGCCGGCCTTTGGTCCGGGTCTTTCTCGAGACAGTTCAGAATCAGAGCTTCGAACTCTTCGTCGATCACGGCGCCCAGCACTCGAGGAGGCTGGGGAAGCTCATGAACAATGCGATACAAGACCGATTGCATCTCTCCCACAAAAGGTGGGTTATTTGCGATGCACTCATAAAGCACTGTCGCCAGCGCATAGATGTCGGATCGGCCGTCCAGAGTTTTTCCCGTCACCTGCTCCGGGCTCATATAGGGTGTTGTTCCCACCAGGCGGCCCGTCTTGGTCATCCGGGAAAGATCTCCTTGATGAGCAAGACCAAAATCCATCACCCGTATCCGGAGGACACCATCTTCGTCGTCCGAAGAAACCATGATGTTTTCCGGTTTGATGTCTCGATGAACGACGTCGTGGCCGTGACTGTGCTCAAGTGCTTCAGCGACCATGATCCCGATGTCGAGCACATCGCCAAGACGCAAGGCTTGTTCTCGAATCAGCTGGCGAAGACTCCTTCCAGGGACGACTGGCATGATGTAAAAGAGTGCCCCGTCGTGACTCCCAAAATCAAAGATGGGCGTGATGGAAGGGTGGTCCATGCGGGCCACAACCTGAGCCTCGATGAGGAATCTCTTTTCAGAGTCTGAACTCAGGTGAGATGCAGAGATGAACTTGACCGCTACGTGTCGATTCAGAACGGTGTCGCGGGCGCGGTAGACCACTCCCATTCCCCCGCGTCCGATTTCCGACAGAATCTCGTAGCGATCCGAGAGCTTCTTTCCGAGCACGATGGTTAACCAGATACGTGAGGTCCCTAATGTTCCAGAAGGGAATGATAACCCCGCTTCCTCCTCTTGTCCAGTGACCGAGGAGGACATCCTTAACCGGCTGTCCTGATCCTGGAGGGGGGCCTCACGGAGGAAAGGGAGACTCGTTCAAACGGGGCAGGGGTCCCCAGAACTCATCTCCTCAAACCGATCATCGTTGGGCTCCAGCATCTGTTGAAGAATGCCAAGGAGGTCACCCGGTCGATACGGCTTCTGAAGGAACTTGATGTGATCGATGTTCTCGATCATTGAAAGAGATGTACTTTCCGGATTGCCGCTGGCGAGAATGGCCTTCAGCGTTGGTCGGATTTCGAGCATCTTCTTCAGAGTGGACTTCCCATCCAGACGAGGCATCGTCACATCAAGGATAACCGCTACAATTTGATCTTGATGTTCCACGAACACCTGCAGCCCCTCGACTCCATCCGCAGCCTCAAGGACCTGATAACCACTGAGCTCAAGGAACCGGCGAACAATGCTTCGAACCGATTCTTCATCATCGACGACGAGCACCCAGCCCTCTCCATCCTGATGAACCGTCGGTTCCTCCTTACATCGAAGGCTGGTAGCCGGAGCGGTCGAGGCGGGAAACAGAACCCTGATCCTCGATCCACGGTTCACCTCACTCGTCATCAAAATGGCGCCCTGATGACTTCGTACGATTCCAAAAACTGCTGCCATCCCCAGGCCACGACCAGGAGCCTTGGTGCTAAAGAAAGGATCAAACATGTTCTCGATCGTTTCAGCCGTCATTCCCTGGCCTTCATCCTGGACCTCCAGAAAAACACATTCCCCTTCGTCCAGCTCGGCTCCCAGAAATGCATGATCAAAAGCCCCCTCGCTTCTTGAACAAGTTCCGGTTATCACCCGGACCCGGCCATTCTTACCAACATGCGCGTCCGAGGCATTGGTGACCAGGTTGATCATGACCTGTCTCACTTGAGCAGGGTCACCTTCAATTGCCGGCAGCCCCTGGCTCAGGTCCTGTTCAAGGAGTGAATTCCTTTCGATCGAAACCCGGATGAGACTGATCATCTCTTCGGTCAATTCGGTGAGATCAAAACTGGTATGCTTCGATTTCCCGAGACCTGAATAGGAGAGCATCTGCGCTGTCAGCTCCGAGGCTCGGATCGCCGACAGCTCGATCTGGCGCAAGTATTCAGCAACCTCCGGATTCTCTTTGCTACAGCGAATGGCAAGGCTCGCGTTGCCAAGAACGCCCATGAGCAGATTGTTAAAATCGTGCGCAATCCCTCCCGCCATCACGCCGAGGCTCTCCAGCTTTTGCGTATTCTGGATCTGCTTCTGAAAACTTTCCCGTTCCGCCTCCGCCTTGATCTTCTCGGTGATATCAAGAGTCATCGCCACGTAGACCGGCTGGCTGTCGTAAGTCGCTCGATGAAAATGAATCTCGACAGGATAGAGAGTTCCATCCTTTCGGCAAAGGCGACCGCGATGGAGAACTTGTTCTTTCTCATCCGACCGCAATGAAAGCAACAAAGACTTGAGGCCACAACCCTCTTGCTCATCCATGAGGATATCGGCCGGGGTCATCTTCTCCAGCTCCTCCATCCCGTATCCCAGGTTCGACCGAGCCGCGTCGTTGACCTGTAAGAATCGGAAGCGATGAACATCAAAGATGTAGACCTCATGAAGCATGTCCTTCAGAATTCTTCCCAACTGGGCTTCTCGTTGCTCAGCTTCGACTCGCTGAACATGGCTCGTGTAGCCAACGATGACAGCTGCGGTCGTCGAGAGAAACGGCTGAAGGTAATCGATCATCGAGGACTCATAACCCCCCGCTCGATTGGCGATGCCCGCCATACCCACGAGCTCTTTTCCATGGTAGAGAGGAACACCAAGAAAGGCGTTCAGATCGGGGTGACCGCCGGGAAGGCCACAGCTCTCCGGGTGGCCTTTTGGATCATTGCTAATGATCGGTTTCCCATTTCTGATCACGTACCCGAAGAGACTTTGGAGGTTGCCAAACTCGAGTCCGGAAGGGGCATTTTCGTGAAAAAACTTTCTTGTGGCCTCATCCCAGGCCAGGTTCGTGATGGCATGAGTCTTCAAGTAGGGTGTCTTTGAGTGATCTTTGAGGTGGATCTCGCCAATGAATCCGTACTCGCTCTTCGTCAACTCGATCAAGCTTGCCAGAAGGTTGTCAAAGACCTCTTTTGGACTATTGCTTCGAATAAAATCGAGCTGGATACGACGGATCGATTCGAGGAGAAACCCGTCTTCTATCCCCTGAGTCGTGTCTCGTGCAACCGAGTAGATCAGCCCCTTCTCCGCGTCCGGAGTCGCCGTCCACGTGAACCAAACGTAAGATCCATCCCGCTTCCGGTAGCGATTCGAAAAGCTCCGGGTGAGACCTCCCTGCTTGAGGCGCTCAAGCTCGACAATCGTGGGCCCCAGATCATCTGCATGGACGAAAACGAGAAAGGGCGTGGTTTTTAGCTCTTCCTCGGTATAGCCCAAGGCATGCAAAAAAGCGGGGTTGACCTGCTTGAAGTACCCATCGAAACTCGCTACACAGAGTAGATCCAGAGAAAGCTCGAACAGCCTGCATTGCTCATCGCGCGGATCGAGCTCTGGTTCCATGCCGCCTCTCCCAAGTATTCGCGTCTACCAGGGGTCAGTATCGGCATCGAAAGACGTTGGCTTCACACGAATCTTATTGGATCTCGGCTGAGCTGGAAAGGGTCAATTCGCTACGGAAGTAGCGATCCGGCCGTAAGTTCGACAGAAGTCCTGCCAAACTCCGTCGACCATCGGCCGGGCAGCCATAGCAGCCCGTTGATAAGTGCTTACGACCCTCCTTCGAGAATCAGCCGAAACGACGGTTCGGCCAGGATCCGATGACCCGAAACCGAAACGATATCTCGGTCAATTCCGGCAGCGTTGCTGAGCTCCGGAAAGGTGTTGGCCTGATACTCCTCGTGTACTCTTTCGTCCGGCCAACCGGTGATCACCAGGAAGCGCTCGGAGTCATCGAGGCACCGGCAAAAGAGCCCCCCAACCATACCAGCCTTCTTCATCCCCGGCCCCCAGACATCCTCTTGCGCCCGGAGGAAAGAACTTTCTCTCTTTGAATGGATCCGGCAATTCGCAACGCGAATAAAATGAGCTTCATCCAGAGAGTGAACAAGCGACGTAGACCGGGAGCCAGCTAGATGTCCCTCAACGAATGCCAGGGAAATCTTGGTGTCGATCAGGGAGGAGCGCTGGTGGGACCGGTCAAAAATGGGGTCGTGAGAATCTCGCATGAACACCCGGTAAGACTCATTATCGTTCCAGAGACCGACAATCGCGGCGAGGGGGTAAGGCCCGGTGGATGGCGATTGAACCCATCCACCGGTTTGCCCGAGAAAACCTGGGACCTCTCGGAGCGCAGACCACTCACGCTGCCCCCGTGAAAACAGGGCCTGATCAGAAACCTGACAGAGAATCCACTTGACCAGCATGGGTCGTCCCTGGTGGCTTACTTCTGGCTAAAATCCCTGGCTTGCTTGCCTAGCAAAGTAGATGTGAACCCCTTGAGGTCGGTCCAAAACGTGCCTTCTCCGGCATAAAGTAAGTTGAGCTCGATGTCCTCGGGAAGATTCGAGGCAAAGACCCACTGATTGTAAGCCTCACCCGTTCCAAAGGCCGAAACTGCAAGACTGAACTTCTGGGCCTTTGCTTCCTCGAGAAGCTGGGAAGCCTGCGCCTCCGCCTGACCGTGAAGAACTCGTGATTGGGCTTCGAGTTCGGCAATCTTTCGGTCGATTGCTGCTACAAGCTGCTCGGTTTCGGCCGCCGTCTCTTCCGCCTTCTTTTTCCCTTCAGCCAGGACTCCAGCCACCATTCGCTCCGTATCGGCTTCGATGCGCGCAACCTCCAGCTTCACCTTTTGCTCGGATTCGATCAAGGTTGCCTCGGTCTTGGCGGTGAGCTGCTCCTGGTCGCGAGTCAGCTTCAGTTCATCGGCAATGTTCGCGTTCTGAATGGGGATCCGGACTTCCTGGGGAATGTAGATGTGGCGAACAAGCCCGTACAACAAAGTAATGTTCTTGTCGGCGAGGACATTTTCAAACTCGGCTGACGTATCTAGCTGAAACTTCTGGCGTGTCTCACCAACAAGGAGCTCGACCGCACCTTTCTTGGATCCAACGTTTCGACAAATGCTCTCGATCTGAGGAACCACCACCTTTTCTTCCACCGCCATAACGTTTCCAAACTTTCGGACCGCCTCGGCCGCCTGATCAGGCATGATTCCCCAGATAGCGGTGAAATCCATGAAAATGGGAAAACCATCGTTTGAGGGGAAATTGATGCCGGTAGAGTCGTCAGCCACCATGGGCTCGCCACTCTCATCCAGGCGAATTCGACCATCCCTATCCACCGCCCGCTTAACGGAAACCGTCTTCTCCAGAAAGCCTATTTCCACGATGTCTATCTGCTGCTCCTTGGGATTTGTGAAGTAGATCCCGGAGGGGAGAACGTTGTTTTGGATACCGGCAACCGCTTTGGTAATCGGGTTGTTTGTGAGGTTCGTGACAACTCCCACATATCCAGTAGGAATTTCTACCCAACCCGAATGCTTGCTCTGATTGTGTTTTGTTTCCATTCGGGTCTTGATGATCTCAACTTCATAGGCGTAAGGGTTTACTCGATAACGCCCTGGCCCATAGACCTTCCGCAAGACACCCTTGTAATCCGTTTCCCCCAGTTCACCGTCGACAAGGAACTGTCCTCCCGGCAAATCTCCCCCCAGCTTGCTGGCAAAGATAGCCACTTCGCCAGGCTCCACGACCAGGTCGTCGACCAGATTTCGATCCCACCAAATGGGACAGTAGAAATGCCGTCCCGGGCCTCTCAGGTGTTCAAGAACCCCGATTTCCCCTGCTTCGTAGTTGGCAAGCCTCCCCTCGGGGATCTTGCCTTCCCCGAAAATCAAAGGTCCTTTGTATCGCAACATCAGACTCTTACCCGGAGGTACATAAACTCGATTAATAACCCAATGGAAACCACCAAGCCCCAGTGTCAACACCAGGAACAGGAACCCACCGATGATTGCTTTGGTACGCATGGCTCTGAATCCTCGCTTTCTCACTTTGACTCGGTTGGACCGGTATCTCGAGCAAACGACTCAAACACCTTCATGATGGGACTATCCGCGGTATTGCTCATGATGCTTCGGTAAGCGGGAGCCATCTTTCGAAAGAGCACATATCGTGCGTATTCCTGCCCGTTTCCACCAAAGGCGTTAACTGCGACCTTCCAACCCGCCGCCGCGGCTTCGTTGTCAAACCGGACAACCTCTGCCTCCGCCCTCCCTCTTGCGACAATCGCCGCCGCTTCGTCCTTGGCAGCTTCCAGCCGGAAACCAGCGACTCCCAGCTTTTCGTTCGCCTTGACGACTGCGACTTCCTGCACACGCTGTGCCTGGGTGACGATCGTTACGACCTCTTGATCTGCTTTTACCAGAGCTTGCTTCTGAAGAATGAGAGCTCTCTGCATACCTAACTGCTTTTCTGATTCCTGCTGGATGATCTGACGCTGATACTGGCTTTCCTCTTGTTTTGCAATTTCCCGCCCCCGAACTGGCTCGGCAATCTTCTCCGGCGGTTTGATCTTGGTGATGAGGGCCTGAATGATCTCGATCCCCAGAGGCTCGCAATACTCGCGCATCGCGCTCTGGAACTTTTCCTGGAACTGTGTCCGGGTTTCACCTTGAATCATCTCCCGGCCAAGGCTCTTTGATCCCTCGAGGCGGCAAAAGCTACGGGCGTTGGGAAGAACGACCTTGCGAATGATTTCATCATCGACCCGCTCACCGTTTTCATCCTCGTTGTACGTGACAAAAACCTCGGCGGCCCGATCCGGTACCACCCGAAACTCGATGATCCCATCAAGGCTGACCCAGAAACCGTCCTTTGACGGAAACCCAAGATCCCGATTCTCGGCCAGGTTGAGTCTCTGGCTCCGACAATCCACGAGGCTGATCCGGGTCACGTATCGATTGACGTAGTAGGTTCCGGGATCCAGTGTTTCTTTTTGAACTCCTCGCTCCCCTTTCTCCACCAGGAGCATGTTCGGATTCACGGGGAGAGGATCGGCAAGACTGGTGACCACACCCTTGAAACCAGCGGGAACCGTGGTGGGCTCGTGAAGCTCCACTTTCTCGAGATAAGGATTGATGCGATACCGACCCGGTTTCAACACTTCGGCTACGATGCCTTTCTGGCCGGGTTCTCGCGCCAACAATTCACCATAGGCGAGATCATCTCCGTACAAACGAATCCGGACACCAAGACGATTCGCAGGCACTTCTATCTGAGGAATCACTTCCCAACCCCAAAGGTAAGGGTTCTTGAAGTACCTTCCCTCGGAAAGAACCTCTTCCTGCACTCCCTTGTGATCGGCTGATCTTGCCACTTCGTCGCTATTCACAAGATCCAGCCCGGTCTTCTTGGTCAGGATGGCAATGTGTTTGGCGGGCACATCAATTCGAAACGACGAATAGACAAACCAAAGGGACATGAGACTCCCCAGCGCGACGAGGGGAACAACGACGAGGGCCACCCTCGCGAACCGAGGGGGAAGTTTCGGAACCTTCCTTCTTTGCAAGTCCATATATATTCTCCATTTTCAGCCATTTAGAACCCGGCGCTAAGGACCGTCGAAACAGCCGGAAATAACTCACATGAGATATGAACGACAAAAGCTGCCCACGGTTCAAACCGCTCTATCCTCGACCAATCTCACCTCGTCTTGACAGAACAAAATTGTGACGCGGAGATTTTGGCAAAACACCATCAAAAAAGGGCCTGCCGCGGACGGCAGACCCCTGCTCCCCAACCGCGCATTGGGTTGGGAATAGCAATAAATACTGGAAGTATTGAATTGCAGAGAAACGTCATTCTTGCTCGCAATTCATCTAGCTCATCCCGTTCGCTCCGGCCTCGGCGACAGCATGGTCATCCTCGACCGTGCTGCCCGACACACCGATGGCACCAACAACGACACCGTTGCCGTTCCGAAGGGGAACGCCACCCGGGAAGGAGATCAAGCCACCATTGGAATGCTCGATGTTGAAGAGAGATCCGCCGGGCTGGGAGAGTTTGCCGATCTCCCCGGTGTTCATGTCAAAGAAGCGCGCCGTTTTTGCCTTCTTGTGAGCAATATCAATTGAACCCAGCCACGCGCCATCCATCCGTTGGAACGCTTTGAGATTGGCTCCGGCATCAACGACGGCGATGTTCATTTTGACGCCCATCTCTTCCGACTTCTTGATCGCTGCTGCGATCGCCGCCTGGGCGCAATCCAACGTCAAATCACTCATGGTTGCAGTTGACATGCTGATTCTCCTGGCAAACAGTTCGGCGCCGGAAAAACCGTTGGCGCCAGGGCCTAATTGTGTGAAGAGGGATATGCGAGCAAAGGTAGCGGATGACCCACCCCCTCCGCAAGCTTCTTGTCCCGGACCCAAACTTCCCCAAAAAAAGCCTAGACAAAAGGGCCCAACGGGCCCTCAAAAGACGCCCAGACCCAGGCGTTGACAAATTCACCAACAACCACTAAAATCATATATAACTTAGCTTTAGAGATGGTGGGGATCTCTCTTCAGAATAGACAGGATCATAGGAGAGTCAGTCGTGCATCCATCCATCAAGACAATCACCAAATTTCTCATTTTGCTTTTTGGATTCTCCCCACCACTCCTTGCTCATGACGTTACCGGCATCCCGGACTTCTCCGACGCCATGGCTTCGATTCGAACCATCGGCACAATCGGAATCCCCAATGATTTCAACGGAGACCTGGGGATTGGCTATCCCACCGACCCTCGAGACCTCACCGACGGAAACGGAAGGGCCATCATCTTCCATGAACATTTTCAGGCCGAGAGTCCCTTCGAATCCTTCGATGGCACCGTTCTTTTCTGCGCCTTCAATGGACCCAGTTACACTCCCTGCGGCATGCCCGGTCCAATTCTCCCTCCCTTGCCAACGACCTACACGAACGCTAGCGGCGACTACTCGATCATCCTTGATTTTGGCCAGGTGATGCCAGCCAATCTCGGTACTGACGATCTGGGAACAATGACCGATACGGATTGGATCTACGCCTACGCCGTCATCAACGACGAAGGAGAAGATGGCACAACCCGAGGTGACGATGCGATCGTTTCCCACATCCTGAGCTTCGCACGGGGTCTGCGACAAACCCTTCCCGACCTTCCGGCGGGATCAACAGCTGGCTTTACGATTTCCTCCGGTGGTGATATTGAACCCCCAAACGGATCTCCGGATACAACGAATCCATCTGGCTTTAGTTTCGTTCAATTGTTTGGCACGATCATTGACTACAGTCAATTTGGCCCGGGGGAAGGCTGTATACCCGATGTGATCGAGCGGACAAATGCACCACCTGATTGCAACGAAGGGGAGAATGCCTGTACTAGCAATATTTACTATCTGACGAGTCCGTTCGGTCCCGGAGTCTCAAACATCTCTCACCAGGGCGGATCCCAGTCCTCGGTCACCGAGGAAAACGTCGTCCTCGGACCGATGACCTATCCTGCCTTTCAATGCACGGGCATCAGCATCACCAATCAATCCCGACCGGGTGAGGAGGTACAGATCGGGGATATGATCCAGATCGAGGTCGACGTCAACAATCCGGCCCCCGGATCAGATCCGCCGTATGGAACAACTCTTCCCGGTGGAACTCAGCGCGGCGTCGCGGACGTGACCATCGAAACCACCGGCGGAACAATCAGCGGTCTTTCCGGACCCACAACCCTGTGCACCGAGGTGTTTCCCGGGTCAGGTCGAACGGCGACAGCAACGTTTGTGGGGACCTTTGACGGCCCCGTCACCACCGTCGTCAGGGCAACTCTTGGTCTTCCAGCGCCTTATGATTCCGGCCCGGATCCTCCTTTTGATAGCACCACCCCTGGCTACGAAGGACGGTTCCCTGTCCTTCTTGAATCCGGGACATGCGAAACCACCCTTCCTGTGGGGCAGGTTCCAGAGATCGAAATCGAAAAGGGCGTGCAGCTCATCTGCTTCCTCGATCCTGACGACCTGTCCCGGACCGAGCTTCGTCCACCAACTCCCGCACCGTCGGCATGTGTGCCACCGTGTGCTCTCGTTCGCTTCACCGTAACCGTCCGCAACCTGAGCGATCTGGAAGGGCTTACCGATGTCCGAGTAACCGACTGCTTCCCCGATCTTCTTTCCTACCGAAACAACGTATCTCCCCCGACACCACCTGGGAACGGAACCGGATCTCCCGATTGCACCGGGACGGTCAATACCTCCCCTCTCTTCTTCGTTCTGCCAGACCTGAGCGCTGCGGGAACACCGGGGGATGAATACACGTTCAGTTTCGATGCCATTGTGCGAGCATCTGCCCCCGCGGGTGACATCTGCGCGGAGGTTCGTGGCCAGGGAATCGGCGCTCAGAGTGGAGCAACGAGCAACGTCGTGGATGACAAGGCAACGGTGCAGGTAAAGCAAGTTACCGCCACCATGGAAGGCATCGGATCCGTTCCTCCCACGATCTGCCAGACTCAGACCGCCGTCCTCACCTATCGATTCACGAACACCGGAGAGTGGCCATTCAATCCTGCGGTTGTTCAACCGGTTCAGGTCATCTCCGGCCTGACCGTGGTGAGTCAAGAGCCTCCCGCGGGAACCGACATCGGTCCGGTGAATCCGGGCGAAAGCGTGGACATCCTGGTCACCGTTCAACCCGAACGCGGACGTCAGGGGAATCAATGCACAACTCTTGTGGTCTGGACTCAACCTGACTGCATCAGTGGAAATGACCCGGACGAGAGTTGCTCCTACGACTTTGGAGGAATGCAATGCGTCGAGGTTGCTCACCCTCAGGTGGGAGTTACCTGCTTGACTCCCATGGTTTCATCCACCCCAGGCCAGACCACAACTTTGCAGTTCGAGATCGAGAACAGAGGAAACGTAGCTTGCGAATCCAGCGTCCTCGAATGCGGATCTGATCTCGGTCTAACGATTCTGGATTGCCCTGCAACCGCCGGGCGCCTCGAGCCAAATGAGACCGAGGTCATTGATGTTCTCGTCATGGTTGACGATGGACAGGCGGGAGTTCTCTGTCTCACCCTGAACGCCACTTGTCAGCCAGAGGGGTTACCGGTCGTCTGCGTGGCAACCAACTCTGATTCCTGCTGCTTGGACGTCAGAAGCCGATTGTGCAACTTCGAAACGATCTCCGGCGAAGGATGGGGTGAGGCATGCCAGGGAAACAATCCGGCCTGCATGCTCCATTCTCACTTCGACGAGATGTTCCCCACCGGGATCATCATCGGAGATCAGGGCGGTCCTCAGGATGGCGACTCCTACTATTGCAACTGGTTCAGCAGTCCTGAAGCGATCATTTCTTATCTTCCACGCGCCGAACCAGCCAGCATCCTGGTCCAGGATCAAGAGAATCCAACCCAGGGAGCCGGCGGGTCCCTCTCGGGTGCTATCCTCGCTGCGAGTCTGAACATTGCGGCGAACGACGCTGAGCTCCTTGGATCGAGCTCGATATCAATATTCGACATTACCTATCAGGCCAACGTCGCACCCCAGCTCATCGGGTTGACGCTGGGAGAAGTACTCTTCATCGGGAATCGGATTCTCTCCGGAAACCTCGAACTGCTCCCACCGGGACTCGACCTGGATGACACGCTCAACGCTCTCACCAGGTTCAATCAAGCATTCGAGGGTGGATCAGGAGATGATGGAACCTTCGATTCCGAATGCTCCCCGGAGCCCTTTGTAGACATCCGCGGAAACGGGGCGAGGGGCCCCATCAGCCTCCAACCGGGAGAACGGCTGACGCTCACTCTCTCCGCACACCTCTTCGAGCAAGCCCAGGAAGACACCACGGTTCGGGTGTCCGTTCAGACCGGCCGCGGAACCTACTGGCTCAATTCGAACTCCCGGTGGCGTCTCTCGGAGGCGCCCCTGGACGCACACATCGGTCCCTTCTACCGGTTCGTCCGCATCCCCGTTCTCGATGTCGAGCTTTCCGAAAGAGCAGCTGGACGCACCTACGAGTTTGTCCTGGAGGTTTCGAGTCCAAGCGCGGGTGAGGAAGGTCGGCTTTGGATCGACATCCTCAATCTCGAAATCGCCCAATAGAAAAGAGGGCCAGCAACCCAACATCCTCCCCGCAGCGAGGAATGTGCGAAGTTGACGGAGCCTCTGGGGGGTCCTTCCGGGAAAGACTGGTTTTACGGCCACGGGGTGGATGAGGTACGTGAACTTGGCGCCGAAGGTAATAACCTATAGTCCAACACCGTAGTCACGTAACCAAATGACCTCATAAGAGAAGCCAAGTTTACGTGCCTCAGCCACCCCTCCCGTGAACCCTTCCTCCTTAAAACACCCCAGAAGCCCTCAACTTGGTGCTGTTTCGAGCCCTGCGAAGTTGACGGAGCCTCTGGGGGGTCTTTCAGGAAAGACCGGTTTTACGGCCACGGGGTGGATGAGGTACGTGAAGTTGGCGCCGAAGGTAATAACCTATAGTCCAACACCGTAGTCACGTAACCAAATGACCTCATAAGAGAAGCCAAGTTTACGTGCCTCAGCCACCCCTCCCGTAAAGCCCTCCTCCTTGAAACACCCCAGCCGCCCTCAACTTGGTGCTACTCCAAGCCCCCTAGGTACAACCGCAACCCCTGCGTAAACGCGAACCGCTCAACGGCCTCCGGATCACTCACGAACCCCTGCACGTAGAACGTGCTATTCGCTCTCGTCGCAGGCAAGCTTGGATGAACCAGGCTAAAGGAACCGACCCCGGCTTCTCCCGGATTTCCATCAAGAGTGACTTCGATGACCTTGATATTATTCGTCAAGACAAGACCGCCGCGAACCGGGTTCGCCGCCTCCTCATTGCCCACAAGAAGGAACGCTCTCGCTCCCCCGCGGCCGCCAACCAGGCGCACTTCCATCGATGAACCAGGTCGGAAAGGACCAACCGCACCAAGCACAGGTGTGACTCCACCCGTACCAGCAAGCCCGGGACCGTACTGTTCTCTTTCACCAGCAGTCGGTCCGTCAAACTGACGATTGAACACAATTCGATCCCGAATGAAGTCCAGGTCGCCATCCCCATCCGCATCCGCAAGAGCAGTGCCGCGCATCGTTTGCTGAACCGTCGGTGCATACTCGAACCCCGGCCCTGTCCGCAAGCGAATCGAAGCACCGTTCTGGACATATTTCGCCGGAGTCATGACAAGATCTTCGAGTCCATCGCTGTTAACGTCCTCGAAGAAGATTCGTCTCTCGTAGGTCGTGGATGCTCCGACGGCAGACGGAAGAAAGGTTGTGTCTTCCTGGAAAGACCCGGCGCCATCGTTCGCATAGAACCTCGCCGCATGAATGCTCACGAAGCCAAGGATGTCCTGGGTACCGTTTCCGTCGGGATCGGCAACCAACGGACTCGGATCAACGCTTGAATAGCCAAACACGGTCTCAAATGGAGAGTACGTTCCATCTCCAAGCGAACGACGAATGCCGACTTCGGCCGGAAGCTGAACCAGGAGATCAAGATGGGCATCCTGATCAAAAAGAGCCGCGGCCAGAACGAGCTCGTCATCCTCAAGAAAGAAATCAGGCTCGAATGACCCCGACCCATCATTCAACCACAAACGACCGCCAACTGTCCCTGGAACGATGCCAAAGAGATCAAGATCCCCATCCCCATCAACGTCCAGAGCCAGAGCCGAATCCGTTCGGGAAGGATCGGAAAGCTGCCGTCCTGCTGAAGCATCTCCTCCATCAACAAGATTGCCACCTCCAACATTTTCGAGAAGCTGCATCGTGCTGAAACTACCTTGCTGCCAGTATTCAACCAGTAAGTCAGGCGTGCCGTCACCATTGAAATCGCCAGCCATCCCCGGCCCCATCAGAGTTCCTACTGCCGGTGGATCCATCACATAGGGAACAGAGGAAACAACCTCCCCAGCTCCGTTATTCGTCATGACCGAGGAAAGGCCAAATTCAAGATCGGGATCCCCATCCCCGTCACAATCCACAACAGCGTCATTCCCGGAGACAACAGAACCAAACGAGGGAGATGGGTCTTTACGAATCGGCCCCCTGGCATAGTAGACGCAACGCCCGGCAATCAGGTCGACATCCCCGTCAAGATCCATGTCGGCAACACCGGCCAAGCGCCGGGAGCCAAGCCCGGGAATCTTGAAGGCGGAATCGAAATTGCCGCCTCCCAGGTTGATCGCAACCACAAAATCAGAAGGATCGTCGTTGTACCGCGTACTACCACCCCCGCCACAACACACTCCATCAAGAGCGCCGTCACCATTCACATCAAAGAGATGGGTTGCCGGCCCTCCGGTCTTGATCGCCTCCTCCACAAACGTCTGTGGACCGGTGCGACGAACCAGCTTGTAGTTCCCGTAGGACGAGAAGAGAACCAGGTCATCGTCTCCATCACCATCGATATCACCCGCAGCAACTTCCGCCGATGAGTGAGTGAATGACTCGCCAACGCCGATCACGCCATTGGTGATCGGATAGATTTCGACTCCACCGGTGTAACGGATGAGAATATCCGGGAGGCCATCTCCATTCATCTCCGCCGACATGATCCGACGCGACGAGGAATAACTTGTTCCCTGCTGTCTCACCAGGTACGGCTGCCCCGGACCCTGGCTCAAATGGAGCTTGATCACGTAACTCGTGCGAATCACCGGGTCGCCCATGCCGTCCCCGTTGAAATCATCAATGTAGAGATCACCGATGATGTTTGCGTCGTCCCATTGACGCCAGGGCGTGAAACTCCCGTGGCCATTTCCCGTGTAAAGCAAAACGGTCTTGTTGACGGCGATTCCAAAGTCGTCCGTTCCATCTCCGTCCAGATCGCCCACCGCAAACGGCTCCGTACCACCAAAATTCTGATGCTCGATGGTGGTGTTCCAGTGCTCCCGCAGCTTTCCCGTCCCATCGTTCACCCACGTTTGCACTTTGGTGTCATGTCCGTTGAAAGACCAAAGACCAATGGCATCCGGGTATGAATCACCATCCAGGTCAACAACATGACGAATTGCATTGAACGCGCCCGTCACGACCAGCGGCGCGTCAAAAACGGCCTGGCTCTCCTGGGCACCGCTTTCAGCCGGGGAAAGAATGATGGCAAAAGCAGCAAAAAGGCTGCATAGGAAGGATTGAATGTTGTGGCGTCGATGCATGATCGTCCTCCTCAAGTCCTTGGGGCCTAAGGTCTTTCAGCCCTTGACAGACTCTCGAGAGAGAGGCCTGACCAGAACTGCCACAAGCATGGTGCATCGAAGACTACAAACGATCAACTCAATCCCAGGAGGAGATAAAAAAACTCTCCCCCTCACCAGGTCGGCGAGAGGGAGAGAAAATTGCTATTCATCGAGTCAAAACCTGGCAGCCCCCGCCTCTCTACTTGAGAGTCCTGAAAACAACCAGCCGTCCCAGTGGAGCCGACTCGCTGGATTCGATGCGACGCACTTGAATGTTGTAGCGCGTATCACCTGAGAGTCCATCCATGTGGTAGACCGCCCGCTTGGAGCTCGTCGTCCTCTTGACTACATGTACCTTCGTTTGTCCCCCGGTCCCGATCGGAGTCACTCGAACTTCGAAATCCTTGAACTTGCAACTCGATTCGATGGAGAGATCAGCTTCCTTGGTGGAGATGTTCCTCACCGTAATATTTGCCGTGTTGCACGGATCTGTGGACGGAGTCTGTCGGGTCTTCAAGGTTTTGGCCGTACCCTGAGCCACAAGAACATTACCCCTTCGAGTTCGGGCCTGGACTGCGATCTTGTACTCCGTATCCGGTAGAAGGCGATGAAGTACCTTGGTTCCTCTCTTTCGCGGCGCAGGGAACGTTAGCTTCTCGATTCGACCCGACTGTCCCTTTCCCGAGATGAGGATCGAGTATTTTGACCGAGGTTGCGGGGAGTAGAAATTGAGCGACAAACTGAAAGGCGTGATGTCGGTAGCCTGAAGCATTCCCTCACCAGGAACCTCGATCTCATGGGGCCTTTGGTTGTTGCCCGGTGTTCGTTGCGCTTGCGCCTCGACAGAAGCCAACAAGAGGCCAGCAAGAGCCAAGGACCCGGAAACCAAAAGAGTGCGTACGTTGAGCTTTGAAGTGGTCATCCCATTCCTCCTATTTACCGTTAGAGTTCAACAAACCTGGGTGTTCGACCTTCCCAAATCGAACGTCATGGGAGAGGAATAGGTCAATCGGCGTGCCAAACTTCTCTACAAACCTCCGTAAGACAAGCTATCCCTTCTAAATTCAACGGTAAAGAAGAGTTGCTGCGGAAGAACCTTCCAGCATTTCCCCGCAGCACCTCAGGGCCCTGGTGTGTCATTTCGTTACACCCGAAAAGACAGTATCAATCAATACTCACGCAAACCCATAGAGGCCTTGGAGATTGAGAAAGAGGCCCAGGTGTTACAAAAAGTGACACTCGGAGAAGGGAGGATCGGTTATCGCTGGACGATGGGAAGGTACCGGAAAGGAACCTGAAGGATAATCGTGGCCATGGAAGTTGAGAAGGCGTCTCCAACGTTTGAGTACCAGCTCCCGTCTTCCTTCTGGGCGTCTACGAGCTGATCTCGGATCACAGGATAGTAGCGGTCCCAATACGGCGATCCGGCAACGTACATGGCCTGAGTGGCATAGTAATGACCATAGAAGTAGAAATAATGCTCCTTGAAGCGCAGCATATAAGGTAGCCGTTCTTCGAGATAGGCAAGACCATCTTCGATGTCTTCATCCGCATACACCGCCGCATTGTGAAGGGTGGCCACTCCTGCCGCCGTCAGGGAGAAGCTCGTTCGGGTCCTGGATGGACTCATCAACTGATAAGTAAAGCCGCCCTTATGGGAACCCCGATTCACCTTGCTCTTCTTGACATATTCTACCGCCGCATCAATCGTGGAGGAGGGGACCCGAATTCCCGTGTTCCGGGCAGCGCGAAGAGCCATGACCTGACAGACCGTGATGGACATGTCCGAATCAGGAGCAAACGGGAGATACCGCCAGGAGCCATCCTTGTTCTGACTCTTGACGATGAGATCAACGGTCATCTGCAACTTTTCCCGCACATCGGTCCTGCGAGTCATGCCATAGACCTCTCCCAGGAATAAGGTGGCAAATGCGTGGCTGTACATTCGCGAACCGTTGTCGGTGACGTATCCGTCTTCTTTCACCTGAGAAAGGACATAATCGATACTACGGGAAACGATTCGGCCGTACTTCCCGCGTCCGGGAAGATGTCCTCCGGCAATAAACGATAGCCCGGCAAGACCAGTAACACCCGCGTGCCCTCCACCGGCACGTCTCTGCTCATCGATGGTGGAGGTGACCAGGTAGTCTTCACGAAGCTTGAACCCAACGTCACAGGGCCAGGAACCGTCCGGGTTCTGGGTGACTGCCAGGAAGGCAAGGCCTCGATCAATAGCGAGCTTGGCCTGGGGAGTCACCTCCCATTGCTTCGCCAAAGATGGGGCCTGAGCCAGGCCGGAAGACACGAAGACGGAACCCAAGAGAAGAAGGCTTACACTCACAACTCGGACTTGAATGCTGGCAAAGCTCATCAATAATCCCCTTCAAGCAAAACAGAGTCTCTTCCTACTCACGACGACGCCGCGGTCGTTCCGATGACTCTGGGATTTCCGCAATTTCTACAGTCTTTTCGATCAGCACACCTTTACGCAGGAGGGCAAGCATCACGCTCTCTCCCACAACGAGACGCCCAACCGCTTCCTGCAAATCAACGACCGTTCGGATTTCCCGTGACCCAGCCCGGATGATCAGATCGTCTGGCTTCAGGTTGGCACGATCCGCTCCCGTTCCCCGGATCACCTCGGTGATTCGAAGAGCATCCACGGATGAGCCATTCTTCGTGAAGAAACGCAACTGAGCCGAAGGAACACGTTCCGTGGTCAACTTGATCCCGAGGTACCCATTCGGGAAATAACCTCGATCATAGAGAAAAGGCAACACGGTTTTGGCGGCATCAATCGGAATCGCCAGTCCTATATCCAGACGAGGACCGGTAACCGCACTGGCGATCCCTACCACTTCGCCTCGCGAGTTGAGTAGCGGCCCACCACTGTTGCCCGGTTTGATCTTCGCATCGGTCTGCAAGTACCCACCCACCCCACCCGCATCGCCGCCCGGGTTGCGCTTCAAGCCGGACAGGATTCCCAATCCGATACTTGTTCCCAGTCCAAAAGTATTCCCGCACGAGAGCACAATCTCCCCCATCCGAAGATCGGATGAAGAGCCAAGGGGAATGACCGGATAGGAACGACGTCCTCCCGTGAGCTCAAGGAGCGCCAGGTCACTTCTCCTATCCGAGCCAAGGATCTTGGCGTTTACTCTCTCGCCCGAAGCAAGCATGACCTCGACCGCGCTGGCTCTCTCGATGACATGCGAATTGGTCACCACCAGGCCAGATCTGTGAATGATGAAGCCGGATCCTTCTCCGCTTGTCTCGACCTCCGGGTGCTCCGCGCCAAGCTCGCCGGATAGTTTCGATCGGGTCGCGATGGCCACCAAAGCAGGAGAGACTCGACTCACAAGATTCGCCATGGAATCGGAAAGATCGGTCAGAGCAACGCCGGAAGCCGGACTCGGGGCAACCTCGCTCCACAACTTACCTTCGATTACCAGGTCGGAGCGAGGCGCGGCCGGATCTGCCGGCTCCGCCGAAACGGCTCGGGAAAACCAGGAGGCCTCCCCTCGGAGAAAGGCTCCGGCAAGAACGAACGAAGAGCTCAAGGTCAACGCCAACAGAAGTCTCATGGATGTTCTCATGCGGTCTCTCTGGCCTATTTTGGTTCGGAAGATCATCCTGGCCGGCCCGACGCGTTTGCACACCTCGCACTCCGGCTATCAGTATAGGATATACGGCTCCAACCTGGAGAATGCTGGTTCTGCCCTGGAATCGGGCTGAAAACGAAAATATTACGCTCTCAACGGGACGACCCGGTTGTTTCGGGCCAAAGAAAGCCCCGATCGCTTATTATTCCTCCTTTGAGTCACCATACAGGCCGTCCCAAGATCGGTTGTCCTTCTTCAGATTCCGGTCAAACCACGCAAGAATCGTCCTCATCCAGATGACTCGTTTTTCGTAATCGAGGATCCAGTGGTTCTCTCCCTCGAAGCGAACATACTCCACGTCTCGCCCAAGAACCCGAAGTGCGGTGTACATCTGCTCGCTTTCCCCTGGCGGGACATTCGTGTCTCCGGTTCCATGCAACAGAAGGAGCGGTGTCGTGATCTTGTCGGCGGCAAAGAGGGGGCTCTGATCGACATAGACGTCTGGCCGGTTCCACGGATAGCTCTCTGCGGATGCCACTGCACTATAGGCATACCCCCAGAACCCCTCCCCCCAGTAACTCGAAATCGAACTGATCCCCGCGTGAGAGATTGCTGCCGCGAAGAGATCGGTACGGGTCACCAGCAACATGGTCATGAAGCCACCGTAGGACGCGCCGATGCACCCGACTCGATCGGGATCAACAAACGAGTGAGCCGACAGGAACTTTCGAGTTCCTTGAATAATCTCATCCGCCACCGTGATTCCCCAGTTGTTCACATGGCGCGCGGAAAACTCCTGGCCGTATCCGGTCGCCCCACTCGGCTGGAGGACGTACACGACATAGCCGTTTTCAGACCAGAGATTCTTGGGATACCTGCCGCCAAAACTTCGCCCCACCGGACTCGTCCCACCGTAGTAGTAAACAATACAAGGATATTTCTTTGACTCATCGAATCCGCGAGGAAAATGAACTCTTCCCTGAATCCTGGTTCCCGCTGAAGTATTAAAGCTCCAGTCCTTCACCTTTCCGATCTCGACATGCTCGAACTGCTCTTCTCCCGGTTCGAGAATCAGTTGCGAACGCGAACCAGGCTTGAGGTCAAGAGAATGTACGGTCATGGGCACATTCGATGAAGAACCCGTAAAGACCATCCGAGCGGCGTGTGGGGCCACCGAAATCTGACCGACAACATCAACCCCCGTCGAAAGAGGGATGTACTCCTTGGCCTCCACGACGTAACGGAACAATCCAACCCGAGATCCGACCTGAGCCGTAAGATAGATGTGACCATCGGCTCGACTCCACACCGCATTCTGCACCGAAGGATGAAACGCCTTGCTGATGGCCTCAACCTCGCCACCCCGGGAGATCAGGTAAGCCTGAGTATCATAATCGTTGGCGATCGATCCGGCGGGAACCGCAACACCCACATCACCAAACGAAGATGGGCCTCCAAGAGCAAGGATCTGGCTGCCGTCGGGTGAATATTGAACGCGACCAAGCCAGCTTGACACTTTCAGTAGCTCAGGAACCAGGGTCTTCAGATCGAGCTCATAGAGCTCGGTCTTCGAAAACGGGCGAACCTTCGTTCCAGTGATCGATCGCACGAAGAGAAGCTTGGTTCCGGCCGGATGAATGGATCCAAGGTTGGTCGTAAGCTCTCCGGCAGTAAGCCGACGCCGCGCAAGAGATGCAACGCTCAGCTGGTAGAGATAGCTCCGATTCCGAAAGCCTCCAAGGCGATCCGGAAGATCCAGCATCCGCTTCACTCCCGCCTTGATCTTCTCCGGCTCCTCTCCCATCGAGTAAATGATCGACTTGCCGTCGGGAGCCCAGGCATGACTTCCGAGTCGCTCCACATCCGAGAGAAGGGCCCGTACTTCTCCGGTCTTCAGGTCGGCATGCCACAAGGTCGATTTCTTATCCTCCCGGGTCACGAAGCTAAACTGATGGCTCGTTGGAGCCCACGACACACCAGAAGGAGAAGCACCCCGATACGATCGAACGACAGAGCCGTCTGAAAACCGTCGCACCTCCAGCCATCGATCCATGCCTTCGCGCGAAATCGAATGCTCGCTCAGGTTCACCGCAACAAGCTCCCCGTCCGGTGACAGCGACACGTTCGACACCGCGGTCATGTCCAGAAGGTCATCGACGGTCATTCCGCGTCGCGGAGAGAGATCCGTGAAGAGCTCATCTTTACCAAGTTCGGTAGATTCGATGGTAGCCGCAAAAGACCAGTCCTTCGGCCCGCCCTCGCCCCTCACCAACTTGACAAGAAGAAGATGCCGGCCGGAATGGAGCTCCACATCGCCGGAGGCTTCCCCCATTTTCTCGTCCTTGGAGTCTTCCTCTCCGGCCGCTTCACTCCCCTTGCCTCCCTTTTCCTCCCTCTCTCCCTGATCTGACTTCTTCTTCGTCAGGAGTTCCTCACCAGCCAGCCACGCTTTTGCAAGATGAGATGATGAGACCGTCACCTTGACCTTGCCAAAACCGCCGGCTTCCACGAACGCAGCCGCATAGGCCACGGAAAACGAGGAGGACTCTCCAGCCGCTTCCCCTGGGTCGAGCTGAACAAGCCCTTCCGCCGACGGTTCGATCTCGTGCCACGAGGAAACTGCCCCATCCGGCCAGGTGACCTCCTCACCGCTCATCGGCCAGAGACGATGCCTGGGAACAAGAGTGAGTTCAAGATGGTCAGCCGCCTCGAAAGCCCCCTTTTTTCCGTCATGAAACGCTGGCGCCGGGGCAGAAATAGGAGAAAGGAGAAGCCATTTCGAGACGCCGATCGAGTGGGAGCTGGACTTCTTCTCCTCTTCCGAAAGCAAACGCGCCGAAAAGAAAAGTGGGAGGAGCATCAGACTCGAGAACAGAAGCCAAGAATTGACTCCAAACACCTTCACCGTGTTCATGGGCGTAGAACCTCTAACGGGTAGAAGAATGGGGCAAAGCGTCGGATTGTACCTCAGCATTCGTGCCTGGTATAGTTGGAGCCGCCCCGAGACACGCCCGCTTTCGCGGGCCACATTTCGACCCAATCCAAGACAGAGGTGGAACCCAAAGGAGCATCGATGGATCTCGATCAAATACAAGCCGCTCTTCGAGAGCGCAATCTAGACGGCTGGCTTTTCTGTGACTTTCGAAACCGGGATCACCTGGCAATGAGTATCTTGGGCATGGACCCCGAGAAGTTCATCAGTCGACGGTGGTATTTCTTCGTCCCGGCAGAAGGGGAGCCACAGCGTCTTGTTTCCGCCGTGGAACAATATCGTCACGACTTTCTCCCGGGAAAGAAGAACGTCTATCTTTCCTGGAAGCAGCTCCATCAGTCCCTGAAGGAGATCCTCGGCGAACCAAAGCGCGTCGCCATGCATTACTCTCCTCAAAACAACATCCCGTACATCTCCATCACGGATGCCGGAACGGTTGAGCTCGTGAAGAGCTTCGGACACGAAGTCGCCTCAGCCGCTGACTTGATCCAGATCTTCGAAGCCCTCCTCACCGAGGAGGACTATGGGACCCATGTCGATGCGGGAAAAGTGATCGAGGGCATCAAAGACGAGGCCTACCTGGAGATCGGTCGCTCCATTCGAGACGGCCTCAGCCTCACCGAATACGACATCCAGCAGTTCATTGCCCGTCGCTTCAAAGAAGAAGGAATCACCAATCAGGGAGAAGATCCGATCGTCGGCGTCAACGATCACCCTGCCGACCCCCACTTCGAGCCGACAAAAGAGAATGCCAGGGTCATCAAGAAGGACGATACGATACTCATCGATCTATGGGGCAAGTTTGACCGGCCCGGAGCGATCGTGTTCGACGTCACCTGGTGCGGATTCGCCGGAAAGAACCCTCCGTCAAAATACGTCGAGATCTTCAACACGGCACGCGATGCCAGAAAAGCCGCGGTTGAATTCGCCCATAGCAGGTTCTCCCAGGGTAATCCTTGCTACGGCTGGGAGGTCGATGATGCCTGCCGCAAGGTCGTCATCGATGCCGGCTACGGAGATTACTTCGTTCATCGAACCGGGCACTCGATCGGAGAAGTCACCCACGGGAACGGGGTCAATATCGACAACCTCGAAACCAAGGACGAACGGCAGCTTCTTCCCGGATCTCTCTTTTCCGTCGAACCCGGAATCTACCTTCCCGGAAAGATGGCCGTGCGAAGCGAGATCAACGCCTTCGTCAACCATGACCGGGAAGTGGTCGTCACGGGGGGCCAACAGGAA